>DATJYH010000402.1:0-13213 GCA_035499675.1 Puia sp. | reverse complement strand
GTCGGCCGCCATGAATCATATCCCCAACAATATTATCAGGCAGGTATTGCTCCTGATGTTTATCATCCTGCTGGCTGTGGTATTGTTTGTACAGTTACAATCCTTTATTCCGGCTTTACTGGGTTCGTATACCCTCTTTGTGTTGCTGAAAAAGTGGATGTACATCCTCACGGGGAGGTATAAGTGGAAAAAGAACCTGGCGGCGGCGCTGTTGATGACGCTTTCTTTCCTGGTTATTTTGCTTCCCTTCGCGATGCTGGTTAACCTGCTTTCCTCCCGGCTCAATTTTGCCATTCAACATTCTTCCAGTGTATTGAAATCGCTGGAACAATATGTTCAAACCTGGGAGGCGAGATATGGCATCGATATTATTTCAGACAACAATATCCAGCAGCTCAGCAACTGGGGCGCACAGACCCTGCCGCGTATACTGGGCGCCACGTTTAACAGTGTCATCACCATTGTATTTACTTATTTTATTTTGTACTTCATGCTGATCAACGGGCGGAAAATTGAGGCCTCTCTGGTGGAGACCATTCCACTGAAAAATGAGAATGTGTTGCTGCTCAGGCATGAGACCAATGCGCTGGTGTATTCCAACGCCATCGGTATACCGCTGATCGCCCTGTTCCAGGGCCTGCTTGGTCTTGTGGGATACCTGGTGCTTGGCGTTAAGGAACCGCTGTTCTGGTTTGTGGTAACCTGTATAGCTTCCATGATGCCGGTGGTGGGCGCTGCGCTGGCCTATGTGCCGGTAGGCATCCTGCTGTTTGCCGAAGACAGGAATATTGCGGGAATCATTATGCTGGCTTACGGATTTGGTGTGATCAGTACCGTGGACAGTGTATTTCGTTTCTGGCTGCAGAAAAAGATCGGTGATGTTCATCCATTGATCACGGCGTTCGGTGTAATCCTTGGTGTTAATCTTTTTGGATTTATCGGGTTGATTTTCGGTCCCATCCTGATATCGATGTTTATATTGATGATAAAAATTTATGCGAACGAATTCGGCGTTGAGAAGATCACTTAGCGGTTATGGAATTTTTCCCGTTTTGGGCAAAACCAGGACCAGCCTGCGTTCCAGCGTGATCCACAAAGCCATCTCACCCAGGTACTCGTAAAAATACTAAGTACTTCAACCCGATTTTTTTGTGAGCACCGGTCGCACACAATAAAAAATATTGATCCGGCAACTTACGTAAATGACTTTCGTATAATATTTTATTCTCAGTCTCGTTTGAGTAATAGCACATGTGATAAAACCCTGTTATGCGTACCCTTACTAATCCATTATTCATTTGCGCCACGCTGCTGTTATTAAGCATCGCCCCTGCATCGCAGGCGGGCAGCGTTAAAAAAACAAAGGCGCGGACACACCGGGCATCATCCGCTCATTGCACTGCAGCAAAAAAATTTTCCGCAGATTTTGAAGAAGAGGTTGCTACATTATATGAAGAGATCGACCTCAATGACTTCGGATTGTCGAAGGAAGCATTTGAATATGCTTATAAAGGATACTTATACCTGTTAGAACATCACCGGCTGAACCGGACCAACGTACTTTCGATCTGTGATTTCAGCCAGTCGTCCCGCAGCAAACGTTTGTATATAATTGACCTGGACCAGAAAAAAGTGCTCATCAACACCTTTGTGGCCCATGGAAGAAATTCGGGCGCTGAGTTTGCCCATTCCTTTTCCAACAGCAACCGGTCGCACAAAAGCAGCCTGGGTTTTTATATCACCGAGAACACCTACTTCGGCGATCATGGGTTATCATTGAAAATACAGGGGGTGGAAAGAGGATTTAATGATAAGGCGGCGCGTCGCAACATCGTGATTCATGGATCCAAATATGTGGGAGAGGATTTCCTGGAAGGCAACCCGATCAGCGGGAGAAGTTTTGGATGTCCTGCAGTGCCCTTCACACAGATAGATGAGGTGGTGGATGCGATTAAAGAAGGATCCTGTTTGTTTATCTATCATCCCACAAAAAAATACTTACTTAAATCGAAGATCATTAATAGCTAGCACGGACGTAAACTTCAGATGGTTTGAAGGTGAAAAAGCTCAATATAGGTTCGTACCCTATGATTGGGCTTTTCTTTTTTTGTGCGGGGATCTGTCAGGCATAATATTGCCAGGCAATAAAGGCAGAAAGAAGTCCGACAACGAACCCGGCATACAGATCCCGGGGCGTATGGTCAGAGACGATCAGGCGGGCGCTGCAGATAATACCCGCTACCAGGATGGCCACTGAGAGGTAGAGCCCCGGACCATAGCTGTCATGGAATGCAAACAACAGGAAGAACATCAGCAAACCACCCGCCGCCACCGCGTGCATACTGATCCTGAAAAAAATATTACACATCCAGGCGCCGCAGATGGCCAGGAATGCGCCCAGTGTAAACTGCACGGTAACCACCGGACTGTCTGGCAGGTTCTTAAATACATTCCAGGTCCACCAGTAAAAAAACATGGTAATCACATAGGGAATGATCCGGTCCCTGGCAGTGGGGAGATAGATGGACCTGATCAGCTTCAGGCGCCAGCCGATGAACACAGAAAACGACGGAAAAAAGAAGGTGAACAAGACCACGGATAAAAAACGAAATCCCTTGGTCCTGTTTTCAAAACCGGTAAAAACGGCCGGGTGAAAGAAAATAAGAAAACCCATCACATAGCTGCTGATGAGCAGTGGATGAAAAATAAAGGAAAAGAAATTAGCCAAAAACCTGATGAGGGCCGACTCCGACTGGCCACCTGGTCTTTGTTTCGTTTGCAAGGTCTGTATCATCCTGTTTGATGCTGCGTTTACGGCGGCGAAGATATCAAACTATGCCATGATAAGAAAAGAGCGGGATCACAATTCTTTTCTCAGCCTGGCCACGGGAATGTTGAGCTGTTCGCGATACTTGGCGACGGTGCGGCGTGCAATATTATATCCTTTCTCCTGCAGTAATTCGGTCAGTCTTTCGTCGCTGAGCGGTTTTTTCTTGCTTTCCCCCTCTATCAGGTCGCTGAGGATTTTTTTCACTTCCCGGGTGGATACTTCTTCGCCGCTGTCGGTGCTCAGGGATTCGCTGAAAAAGAATTTCAGGCGATAAGTACCGAATTCTGTCTGAACAAATTTGCTGTTGGCTACCCGGCTGATGGTTGAAATATCCAGACCCGTGCGTTCGGCAATGTCTTTCAGGATCATCGGCTTCAGGGTGGTTTCATCGCCCGTCATAAAAAACTCGTGCTGGTATTCCATGATGGTATGCATGGTGTTGAACAGGGTCTGCTGCCGCTGTTTGATGGCATCTATAAACCATTTGGCGGCGTCAATTTTTTGCTTGATAAAAAGAACGGCTTCTTTCTGCCGTTTGTCTTTTTTGCTCCCCCTGTCATAGTCCCTCAACATTTCACGGTAACCTTCGCTGATCCGAAGATCCGGGGCGTTCCTGGAATTAAGCGTGAGTTCCAGTATTCCGTTGTTGTTAAAGATGAAAAAATCCGGGACTACATAGCTTTCAACTTTATTGGTTCCGTCCACATGGCCACCTGGCTTGGGATTCAACTTGACGATCTGTTTGATCACCTCCTTGAACTCTTCATCATCCAGGTTCAACCCGCGCTGGATCTTATCGTAGTGTTTTTTGGTAAATTCTTCAAAGTACTGTGTCAACACCTCGATGGCCATCTCCACACTCTTTCCCTCTATTTTTTTCCGCTGAAGCTGCAGCAGCAGGCATTCCTGAAGGTTGCGGGCACCCACACCCGGCGGATCAAACTGCTGGATCTTTTTAATCAGCTCTTCCACCTCGCCGTCATTGGTTTCAATATTTTGCCGGAAGGCCAGGTCGTCCACAATGGAAGATGTTTCCCGGCGCAGGTAGCCGTCGTCGTCAATGCTTCCGGCTATTTGCTCGGCGATGCGGCGGGTGCGTTCATCCAGCGAAAGCATACCCAGTTGATCAAGTAATAACTCATGGAAGGAAGTCTCCACCTTATGGGGGATTGTTTTCTGCTCATCCGATTCAGGGTAGTTATCATCCCGGAGTTTGTAGTCAGACACGTCGTCGTCAAATTCGTTGACGTAGTCACTGATATCGATGTTGTCGTATTCCTCTTCGCTTCCTTCGCTTTCAAATTCCTCGCTGTCCGCGCTCTCAAATTCGTCCTTAGAATCATCCGTCAATCCGTCTTCATGATCTTCCTCTGTTACTTCCAGGGCGGGGTTTTCTTCCAGTTCTTCCTTAATGCGTTCTTCCAGGTTGGCTGTAGGGACCTGCAGCAATTTCATCAGCTGAATCTGCTGGGGCGACAGTTTCTGTAGTAACTTTTGCTGTAAGGATTGACTTAAAGCCATTGCCAAGGGGTTTTTACCTGGCTGGAAACATGGATTTTTTTTAAAAAACCGGCCCAACCACAAAAATCGAGCCGTAAATTTACATACAAATATGATTCATCGCGGCAAACGAAATACAGGTTTTATTGTTGCGTGCTGTTTTCTGATTTTTGCAACGGGCGCCCGGGGTCAGACAAAATCCCGGCCAGCCGGGACAGAAATACTCCCGGGGCTGATGAATTATGGGATTTCTGTACAATCCCGATGGCCTCCGGCTCCGGCAGAACTACCTAAACACCTGCCCGGTGGAACCCGGGTACCCCCGTTATCGACTGCAGGGATGGTGGCCGTTTCTGCCATGCCAATACAGGCTGGATACTATTGCAGCCAGCTGGGTTTCTTTTGTAAAAAGGAATGGCAATTTGAAAAGTCATCCCATATTCCGCTACGGTTGAGGGTGGGTTCGCTGGCAGACTGCAATTTCCTGGAAGGAAAAAAATAAGGCCCGGCGTTGATCAAAGCGACACTTTTTCCCTGCTCAGTACTTTTTTTATCGCCGCCTGTATGGCCTTTCCTTTTTCCATGACCTGCTGTTCGGTCCATAGCAGGCTGATGGAGGTAGAAATGCAGCGGCTCATGATCTGATCGCTCGCGGCAAAGGATGTCTTTTGCAGTTTTAGCAGTGCCTGCTTTTGATCTTCGTGCAGGGGGTTCAGGGTGCTGACCTGCTTCAGGTGATCCCATTTGCGTATATAATGCCAGTTGTGTTCGTACCAATAGAATTGCCCGCCGGCAATCCCCTGTTCTTTGAGTTCTTTTAACAATGCCGCAGTTGATGCTTCTGTAGGCAGGAACCAGCTGAGGAAGGTACAACTGTCACCCTCGGGATCCGGGATGCTTCGGAAGGAAATTTCGGGAACCTGCGACAATATGCTTTTTAACAGGCGGTGATTTTTTTTCTGGATCCCGAGGAATTCATCCAGCCTGCGGATCTGTGCGAGGCCTACGGCAGCATGCAATTCGGAAATCCGGTAATTGTACCCTATAAATGGATGGAGGTCGGCACCCCGGTCGCTTCCTCTATGATCATGGCCATGGTCTGAGAAACCATCGCTTTTAATATAAATGTCTTCCCCGTTGGTCAGGACCGCCCCGCCTTCCGCGCATGTGATGGTTTTTACAAAATCAAAAGAAAAGGTACCCGCATCTCCAATGGTACCGAGCGATCTTCCCTTGTAGCTGGCGCCAATACTCTGGCAGGCATCTTCCAGCAGGAGGAGGTTATGTTCTTTGCAAATTTCAACCAGCGCATCCAGGTCGGCCATACTTCCACACATGTGAACAGGCATCAAGCATTTTGTCCTCGGCGTAATCGCCCTGCGAACAGCATCCGGGTTGAGTGTAAGTGTTTCGTCGATATCTGCCAGCACCGGGAGAGCGCCAACACTTAATACTGCCTCAAAACTGGCGACAAATGTAAACGTGGGCATGATGACCTCATCACCCGCTCCGATGCCCAACGCGGTCAGGGCGGTAGTTAGCGCGGATGTTCCACTTGAAGTGAGTTGTGCATACCGGCAGCCAAATTTTTTACAGATGGCCTCCTCCAGTTCCCTGGATTTCCAGATGCCTTTACGCGGGCCATCAAAACCATAACGCATCAGGATGCCTGTTTCCAGCACCTCATTCACTTCCCTGCGTTCTGCTTCTCCAAAAAGTTCAAATCCCGGCATGATCAATTGATTTTAGATGATGAATATTTGGAAGGGCAAAGATAGAAAAATGAGTGGACTCCGCTGAAAGGCCCTGTTAAAAGTTGGCCTACCAGCTGTCACAAAGACCTGTAGAAAATCTTGTTTATTTCAGCTCTTTGATCCTGATTTTGCGAAAATAGATGGGTGCATCCGCGTGCTTTCCCTGAAAGCCGATGTGCCCGTGGAGGAAGAGGGTGGAGGGCGCGTTGCTGAGCCAGGCCGGGACGTCGGTGCCATCCGGATTTTTACTGGAAGAAGTATATGCGTTCATATCAAAGCGGTTGACGAGCTCTCCATTCAAGGCAACCCAGATGATTTTTCCTTTACAGGTGATGGTATAATGGTTCCATTCGCCCGGTTTTTTCACCGTTCGTTTGGTGGCGGCCTGGTGGCCGAAAATAGCCGCGCATTGCCAGTTGCGGGGAGCCTTGCTCCACTCCTTCGAATAGTCATCGGCTATTTGTATTTCTATGGAATGGGATACCCATTCCTGTATGTCGCTGCTGTGAACAATCACACCGCTGTTGGTCCCGTCGGCATTTTTGAAATCAAGATCCAGTATAAAATTGTCGTAGGACTTTAGGGTCCAAAGGGCCACATCGGCAGTAGCGGTGAACACGCCGCCGGAATCGATCCATGTGCCGGCGGGAACAATGGCATTCGAGAGATCTTTCTTAAAAAGATCCGTCCAGCCAGGCCCGGAAGTGTTGGGATGAACCACGGCTGTATCCTGTGTATATGCCTGGGTACAGCTGATCACAAAAAGAACAATACCAACAAACCGGGATTTTGTCATGGAGTCGTGTTTTAAAGAGATTAAAGATAGTTTTTATCAGTATGTCAACCCTCTTTTTCAATGGTCTGTGTTGCTGATTAACAAGTAATACACACTGTCTGGGTCTACATATTTTCATAACAAAGAATTTAAAGTCCGGTAACATTAGACCCTGAACTTTCGCCCAAATAAATTCCTGAAAGTATGCATTACACAGCCATGGATCTGACAAGGGAATTGTTGAACTGCGGGGTGTTCAGCCATCTTCCCGATCATGACCTATCCCGCCTGCACTATATCTTATTGCATGATCAACCATTAAAAAATGAGACAGCGCTTCGGGCGCTGTTCCATTATTGGTACCTGGGTGATTATTATTGTTCCAACATTCATCCCCGATTGCTCCAGCAATGCAATGAGTTTCTTCAGCGCTTTGGCCGACCCCTGATAGATGTAAACGCCGAAGAATTTTTCGAGGCCTGATGGTTTATTCCGTGCCCAGGTGATCGATTGCCTCCTGGTATTTCCGGAGCAGGCCGGGTACGCGACCGGTGGCCCAGGCTTTGAAATTGTCGCGGATCAGGATCAGCGTTATACGCATATTTTCTGTTTTCCTGGAATCAGGGCTCAGCAATACACGACCGAGTTCGTCTTCCACTTTGATGATCCGCTCCTGGTCGTGGTAAATATTGGTCAGGAGTGCCAATGTATAGATATCGGTGCGCGATGCTATGTTGTGGCTTTTCGCGACCTCCCAGGCCACTTCCGGCAACTCACCTTTCAACACGCCATGGGGAATGATCAATTCAAGATTGATATCCCCATTCGTTATGATCTGTTTGGCAAATTCCGGGTGCGACAATGCCGAATCAATATTTTGTAAAATGGAAAGATGATACTGGTATTGGTCTTCCACCTCTTTTTTATTGTGGATGAGTTCCGCCCGGACATCCTTTAGCAACTCCCCGGTTTCCTTTCGTTCATTGAAGCGGTTGATCACTTCCGTGAGTATGAGAGCCAGGACTACGCTGAACACGATCAGGAGGGATTCACCGATGTATTCTTTGACGTTCCGGACGGCCACTACTTCCGGTAGATGTTTTTTCTCCGGCTGGGGCGATGCGGAGGGGGGTGCGGCGGCGCCGGCATTTTCAGGAAGTTTTTGCTCTTCCATAGATGGGGTTTATCTTGAAATTTGGTCAAAAAAAGGCGAACTCCCAAATATTTTACGCAATGGAAGTTTTCTATCCCTGCCTGTAATAGCTATCCGGAGCTTCGAGCACTTTTTTCCATTGGCGTTGATGGCTTTCCTGCCATTTCCGGTTGCTGTGGATGGACCAGTTCACTTTTTGAAGTTCGCCGCGTACAAAGGCCCGCTGTTCGGGGTGGACAAACAGGGGATGCAGGTAAAACCATTCCGGGTTGCTGCTTAGCTCGGTCCAGAAGGAATTGAAATCCGGGTATTCTTTTTCAAAAACTTTTATTTCGTCCTTTCGGTCATCATAGGTGCTGTATTGGTACCAGAAGAAAACCCTTCCCTGCGCGTCGTTGGCACGGTACAGGCTTCCCCCCGATTGTTCGGAGCTGATGTCGAAATACAGTTGCTTTTGCATGATGCTGTAAAGAAATTAAAATAAGATCAAAATTCATGACTCAACAAGCGGTATCATTATGCAAACAAACGTCTTACTTCTGCATGATTTCCGATGGCGGGAAATATAATTGCCTTTTTTACCCGCTTTCCTGTATTTTCCAGGTCCTGCGGCTTCCTTATTTTTATAATATCCCGTAATTTTATACGGGCAAAAATTACCGTATATGTCTCTTCTCAACAATAGCAACAAAAAGAAAAAAGGAAACAAATCAGCCGGCCAACAATCCCCCAAACCTGGTTTTGCCTCACCCAAGGGGAAGGCGAATTCCAAAGCGATGAGCAGGAATACCAAGCTCACCGGTGGATCGCAGAGAGGCTCCTGAGAATTACCCAAACGGGTTCATGTATGGATTTTATGTATTGTCAACAACTTTGTTCCGCTTCTGTTTGAACGGGCAGGGAGGGGACTTAACTTCGCCGTATGATTGATTATTTAGCCGGGCTGAATGAACAGCAGAAAGAAGCCGTGTTGCATGTGGATGGTCCCCTGATGATCGTAGCAGGGGCAGGAAGCGGCAAAACGAAAGTGCTTACCACGCGCATCGCCCACCTGATGGCCCTGGGAATAGATGCCTTTAACATACTGGCGCTTACTTTTACCAATAAGGCCGCGCGGGAAATGAAAGAACGCGTGGAGAAAATTCTCGGAAATTCCGACGCAAGAAACCTCTATATCGGAACCTTTCACAGCGTATTTGCCCGTCTCCTGCGCGCGGAGGCACCCCGCCTGGGTTATCCGCATAATTTTACCATTTATGATACGGATGATGCCAAGGCCGTAGTGAAGACCGTAGTGAATGAATTAAACCTCGACGACAAACATTATAAAGCCAACGTGGTGTACAACCGCATTTCGCAGGCCAAAAACAGCCTGGTCGGACCGGCGGAATACGCATCAAACTACTCCATCCAGCAGGAGGATATGCGTAGCAACCGGCCTGCCATCGCCCAGATCTACGATGCATATGTAAAACGCTGTTTTAAGAACGGCGCCATGGATTTTGACGACCTGTTGCTTAAGTTTTATGAATTGCTGAAAACTTCGCCGGAGGCCCTGCATAAATACCAGTACAAGTTCAAGTACATCATGATCGATGAGTACCAGGATACCAACCCGGCCCAGTACGAAATCATCAAACTGCTGGGCGCGGTACATGAAAATGTATGCGTGGTGGGAGATGATGCACAAAGCATTTACAGCTTTCGTGGCGCCACCATCCAGAACATCCTGCAATTTCAAAAGGATTATGAAGATGTAAAAGTGGTGAAGCTGGAACAGAATTACCGCAGCACCCAGAACATCCTGAACGTGGCCAATGAAGTGATCAAAAACAACAAGGGCCAGATCCCCAAAAACCTTTGGACCGACAACGATGGTGGCGAAAAGATCCGGTTGGTGCGCACCCTGACCGATAACGACGAGGGAAAATTTGTGGCCGATACCATCCAGGAACAAAAGCTGCGCAACCATTATTTCAACAGGGATTTTGCCATATTGTACCGCACCAATGCACAGAGCCGTGCGTTTGAAGAAAGCCTCCGGCGGATGGGCATTCCCTATACCATGTACGGAGGCATCAGCTTTTACCAGCGCAAAGAGATCAAAGATTTTCTTGCTTACCTGCGTGTCATTCTGAATCCGCGGGATGAAGAATCCCTCAAACGCATCATCAATTTCCCGGCCCGAGGCATCGGGAAAACCTCCATCGACCGGGCGGTATTGACCGCCAATGAAGAAAAGATTTCCATGTGGCAGGTTTTGGAACGCGGTGCTGAGTTTGGCTTTAAGGGAGCCACGCTGGAAGCCATCAGCAATTTTGTATTGATGATCCGGAGCTTTGCGAGCATGCTAATGACAAAAAATGCCTACGAAGTGGCGATACACGTGGGGAAACAAACCAGTTTTGTAAAGGAACTTTTTAATGATAAGACCACGGAGGGCCTGGCCAGGTATGAAAACATCCAGGAACTGCTCAACAGTATCAAGGAATGGGTGGACAACCAGCAAAACCTGTCGGTCATTGATGAAGATGGTGTGTTGCTGGAAGATGGGAGTACCGGGCAGGCACAATCCCGCGAAGGGACTACACTTGGGACCTACCTGCAACAGATCACCCTGTTGACGGATGCCGATGAAAAGGATCCCAATTCAGATACCGTGAAACTGATGACCATCCATGCCGCCAAGGGTTTGGAGTTTAGTTGTGTGTTTGCCGCCGGGCTGGAAGAATCCTTGTTTCCGAATAACATGTCCATCAATACCCGTGAAGAGCTGGAAGAAGAAAGAAGGTTGTTTTACGTGGTGATCACAAGGGCCAAGCACAGGCTTTGGATCACGTATGCAAATACCCGCTACCGTTTTGGCTCACTGATCCAAAATGAACCCAGCCGTTTTATTGAAGAAATCCCGGAAGATTACCTGGACAGGAGTTTTGCGGGGGGAGGTTCGAGAAACCAGGGCCAGGCATTACGCGGAACGGCATATGACCGGATGAACCGCGGATTTGGAGGACAGGGATGGCAGGACCAGGAACAAAGAACGGGACGACAACCTTCCAAACCCACCTATGTTGGTCCTACATCCAGGCCATCTACAAAGGAGCATATACCCACACCCGGTTTTACGGCCAGCGATACATCCGACTTACAACCCGGTCAGCGGGTAGAACACCAGAAATTTGGCTTTGGCGAAGTGACCAGCGTGGAGGGTTCTGCACACAATCCTATTGCCACCGTAAATTTTGAGTTGAATGGTGAAAAAAAGATCATGCTCAATTATGCCAAGCTGAGGATTGTGGACAAGGAATAAAAATCACAGTCTCCACTCCCAACCCGGTTTGATAAACCGCCCTTCCCGCTTCGCGAGCCATAAAAACCACAGGGCAGTAATAAGACAGAACATGGTAGCCTGCAAGGAAGTTCCCGGACCAAGTTGACCACCTGTGAAGAGTCCCGGTCCCTGGATTTGGCTGATGAATAATCCGCTATGATCTGAAGTGCCCGGGTTGGCCCCCCCATAAATACCGGGTTCTGCAAAATCCCAGGAAAGATGCAGGAAGATGGGGAGCCACAGGCTTCTGGAATAAATAAAACCGGCGGAAAGCAGGAGACCGGAATGGATGGTAATCGAAAGTATCGAAAGCCAGGTCGCTCCCGGCTGGTTTATATGCATCACCGCAAAAAACAACATGAAAATAGCCAGGCTGATCCTGGTCCCCAGCCACTCCTCCAGCAGGCGAAAAGCAATGCCGCGCAGGATCAATTCTGCAATAAACCCCGCGGTGATCCCAAACATCAACCCGGACATCAATGTTGACAGAGGATTGATACCTGTGATATGATAGTCCCCGGCTAGATATAACATAAAAACAGATAGGGACTGTATGAAGAACCCGATCGAAAAACCCGCCAGCGCATTCCGGGGAAGGGATGCCAGGCTCAGTTCGCTGATCTTTCTTTTCTCATAGACCCTGAACAGCCGTATATAACCGAACAGGGCCAGCGCAACCTGTAGCAGTACACCGGTGATCTGCTTTGCAAAATCGGGCAGGCTGCTGTGTTCGTTCAGGAGGTTTTTTATCCACTCGCCCAATACGGTCGCGGCCACTACCACCCCGATCCCGATGATCATTCTTGTCAGCGGAAAGAATCCTATTTTTTTAAGAGTGGTTTGCTGATTCATGAAAAAACTTTCGGCCGGGAGGATTTAATTATTTGTACATGCACATCCCCGTTATATTTCCCGATCAGGTGTTGATTGACTTTATGAGGGCTTCTACAGTCTTCTTTTCGCTACCAACAAATATCCTGTCCTTCATAATGACCACCGGTCGTTTAAGAAAGGTATACTCTTCCAGGATCAGTTTCCGGTAGTCCTCCTCGCCCAGGTTTTTGTTCTTTAAACCCAGTTCCTTGTATTTCATCGCGCGACGACTGAACAGGGCTTCATAGCTACCGGCCATTTTCTTCATCTCATCGAGCTGGGAGGCCGTGATCTTATCTGTTTTAATATCCTGTAACCGGAATCCCTTTTTCCCGGCCTGGATATCTTCCAGGATGGCCTGACAGGTTGTACAGGTGGACAGACAATAGATCTTCTTCATAAAATGCGAAGTAAAAATAAGGAAATGTGTTGCTCAGACAGGTATGCTGTTTTTCGCTAATTTCAGGAAAGAATAAGATCACATGAAAAAATTACCGGTTTCGGTCATGCTTGCCCTCCTGTCGCTGGCAGCTTTCTCCCAAACTCCCGTTTCTCCCGATGAACAGGCTATCCGCAAACTCATGGCTGACCAGGTAGATGCCTGGAACAGGGGAAGTATTGATGACTTCATGAAAGGGTATTGGCAGGATGATTCCCTCCAGTTTGTTGGCAAAAGCGGCGTGAGTTACGGCTATGTCAATGCGCTCCGGCATTATAAGCAAACCTACGCCAGCCCTGAACAGATGGGCAGGCTCTTTTTTACTTTGTTAAAAATACAACCACTCTCTCCTGAATATTGTTTTGTTACGGGGAAATGGTTCCTGAAGAGAACGGTGGGGGATATTGGCGGTTATTACACCCTGCTTTTCCGGAAAATCGAAGGCCAATGGAAGATTGTGGCTGACCATACCAGCGGATAACACCGGGATCTGTTCCCTGGCATTTCAACCATCGCCGCTTATTCAATTATAAATTTCAAATATGGTACTGATTGTTA
>DATJYH010000401.1:0-7009 GCA_035499675.1 Puia sp. | reverse complement strand
TGAACACGGCGATTTGAAAAGACCGCTTCATTGGGGAGGATACCGGGTTAAACCCATCACCTTCGAATTTTGGCAGGGGAGAAAGAACCGCCTGCACGACAGAATTCAATTCAGCCTGGAAGAAAATGGAACCTGGAAGATTGAAAGGCTGGCACCCTGAAACGGAAAAGCCATAACAATTTCCAGATAACATGACTTACGCAAAGCCGTTGTTGTTATTTTTCCTTTGATGCTACTTTTTTCTTTTTATTCCTGGGCCTGCTTTTTCCAAAAGAGCCTCTGAATATTTTTCCTTTTTTGGTTTTCTTGTCTCCACGTCCCATGTTGTAAAATTTTTTTGTTGCCCGTTAAACTGATCAAAAAAAGGCTGCGGTCACTCCCAAAATAAAAGCACCGGTAGCCGAACAGGTCGAAATACCGGAGCTTTTTCAGTGCAGTAGGCGCAGCATTATAATTTTGCAGACAATTCCTTACCTGCTTTGAATTTAGCGACTTTTTTAGCCTTGATTTTTATCACAGCACCGGTCTGCGGATTGCGGCCATTGCGCGCAGCTCTTTTGGACACTGAGAAAGTGCCGAAACCTACCAGGGTCACTTTGCCACCGCCTTTCAGCGATTTGGTAACAGCTTCTATAAAAGAATCCAGGGCCGTATTTGCCTGTGTTTTGGTAATGCTTGCATCATCGGCAATCTTCGCGATTAATTCAGCTTTGTTCATAGTGTAATTTTTTGTTTTTAAGCGACAACAAATATACCCGCTTTTTATTTCCGGCAAAATTTTTTTACGATTTATGAAAACCTTTACAACTCGCACGGGGCAAGGGTTGCAGCCAATGGTAAATACAGAGGAATTTAACATGCATGTGTCCCGTGCAGATTATTTGCAGAAGGAGTCAATGTTCCACGCTAAAATAGGAAACACCAGCAGGCAACAGCTCACTCATCAGCAACACATTACCGGTGTACACCGCTCTGCGCCGATCATTTTCCACAACTAGTCCACAAGCTGCATGATGCTGCGGTGCGCTATGAAAAGATCACCCCATTTGTCAAGTGCTTTCTGCCGCAATGGCATCGCGTAGGATTGCATGTAGATAAGATATCTTTCCTGCGAACTGGTGAAATATTGAATGGTATAGGTAGGCCCTTCTTCATCATCCTGTTCCAGAAGCCGGTAGATCCTGTATTCATCAAAGAGTTTTGTAGCCATCACTTCCGGAATATGTTCTTTACACAACCATTCTATCCATGCATCGGCAATGGACCAGTTGACCTTTATGGTAACATTAAATGCCAGCATATTCCCGTTTTTCATGTCATGAGGTGCCCCTGCCGCATGATTTCTTATTTTCCGGTCGCTCATTGCTTCCTGTCACGGCCGATTTCCAGGTACACGGGGCAGTGGTCGCTATGTTTTATATCAGGAAAGATGTCCGCCTTTACTACATGGTTTTTCAGGTTGTCCGTAACATTGATGTAATCAATCCTCCAGCCCTTGTTTTGCAACCTTACGCTGGGAAAACGCTGGCTCCACCAGGTATAACGGTCCGGCTCCGGGTGCTGTTCCCGAAAACTATCCACCCAACCACTCTGAAAAAATTTGTCCATCCAGGCTCTCTCCTCCGGTAAAAAACCGGATGAGTTTTTATTTCCCTTCGGATCATGAATGTCGATGTCCCTGTGGGCGATATTATAGTCACCGGCAAGGACCAGTTTGGGATGCTTTTTTTTAAGTTTATTCAGCCATCCCAGGAATTCATCCAGCCAATTGTATTTAAAGGTCTGCCGCAGGTCCCCTGAAGTGCCCGAGGGAAAATAGGCATTGATCAGTCGCAGGTCTCCAAAATCCATCTGCAGCACGCGTCCTTCATCATCGCTGAGTTTATAACCGCTTCCGTATTCCACATTATCCGGCTTTATCCTGGTAAATATCGCAACACCGCTGTATCCCTTTTTCTGTGCGGAGAACCAGTAATCATGATAGCCAAGATCCGTAAACTGTTTATGATCCACATTTTCCTTTTGCGCCTTTGTTTCCTGTATGCAGATCACATCCGCCGGGTCCGTTTTCAGCCAGGCCATCAAACCCTTATTCATGGCGGCCCGAATGCCATTCACATTATAAGACAGCATGCGGATGGAGGACATAGGCCTGATTATATTAAATTAGGCCTGCAATTTACTATTTGTCACCACACCATCGAGGCATTATGGAAAATTCAGAAAGGATCATTCCCGCCCAGGAGCCCGTTTACCTGGAAGGCCCGCATAGCCGCAGTTACGAGCTGGGATTTGCGCTTCGCATATTCAGCCAGTTCATCAAGGGATTCAGGACCCTGCATTTCGTCGGACCCTGTATCACTGTTTTCGGATCGGCGAGATTTAAGGAAGACAACCTGTACTATCAAACCGCCCGTGAATTTGGTAAACGGATTGCAGCTATGGGTTTCACCACCATGACGGGCGGAGGACCCGGCATCATGGAAGGCGCTAACCGCGGGGCCTTCGAAAACGGTGGTCCTTCCGTGGGTTGTAACATCAAACTTCCTTTTGAACAGAAGCCTAACCCTTATGTACAAACGAGTATCACGTTTGATCATTTTTTTGTACGGAAGACCATGCTTGTAAAGTACTCCTATGCATTTATCATCATGCCGGGAGGCTTCGGGACCATGGATGAATTTTTTGAGACGCTGACGCTGGTGCAGACAAAAACCATTACGCAATTCCCGATTGTTTTGTTTGGCAAAGAATTCTACCGCGAACTCTGGGAATACATTGAATACCTGGCGCAGGAGGGTACCATTACAAAAGGAGACATGTCGCTGGTGACATTAACCGATTCGGTAGACGAGGCCATGGAACATATCAGGACCTATATCACCGGCAACTACCAGGTAAAGCCCAGGAAGCGCCGCTGGTGGTTGTTTGAAAAAAGATGAACGGAGGCCTGAAGTTATCCCGCTTTTTCAGACTGCTATGAACCTAACTTTTTACCGACAGGGAAGCTGAGACCGAGGTTGAGGATCATTTCATAGGTCCCAAATGCCTGTTTTACGGTACCCTCATAGATCCGCAGCCCGGAATATCGCGCATAGTCCAGCTTGTTAGTATACTCCAGGTAAACATATTTGAAGAAGGTGGCGCGCAGGGCTCCTTCCACGCCTATATTCCATCCACCCAGCTGGAAATGGGGATCATTTTTTTCTCCGAAAAACATATTTTCCACATGCGGAATAACAGGCCCGATCCCCGCCTTGCCCAGAAAGTCGAGCTTAACATTTTCATTGGTCGATTGGCAGATATGCCAGCGTTTGACAATGTTAAAAAGCAGGAAGTTGGCGCCGTTGTTCAGGTAGTAGAAGAAACCATTGGCCTCGTTGTAGGCGAAGCTGCTGTCGACAGGGTGATTGGCCAGCACGCCCTTGATATGCGCGGTTTGATCGGAAGCGATGAATTTGGTATGATCAAAGTTGATCTCAAACCCCAGTCCTTTTTCTGCATTGAATATATACCCCAGCCGGTAGTTGTATTGAGGAATGCTGATGGCCTTGTCGAACAGCCCATCGTCCCAGCCGCGGTGGTCATGGCCCTGCATGTTAACCAGGGTATATTCATTCCCAAGTGAAGGTTGGGACACATGGATGCTGCTGTTGGTATACCATTCGGTATTGTAACCCCAGGACAAATAAAATTCTCCCTTACGTTTTGGTTTTTTCTTTTGGGAAGTGCCTGGGTTTTGGGCGGATGCCAGGAAAGGCGAAATTGCGGTAAGCAAAATGATCAACGCGCGGGTTCCGTACTTTAATTCCTTCATAGTTTACATTAATAATTCATCACGGGTCAGTCAGGAACGTTTTTACGGACGCAAAACTAGCATAATTCAGGCAAACGACATGCTTCTGCTCAATAATACTCCAATATGGGCCTCAGCCATTTTTCTATGTCTTCCAGGGTCATGTTTTTTCGCCTGGCGTAGTCTGTTACCTGGTCTTTCTCAATCTTACCCACACCGAAGTACTTGCTCTCGGGATTTGCAAAATACCATCCGCATACCGAGGCGGCGGGGTACATGGCCAGTGATTCAGTTAGCGTGATGCCCGTAGCCTCCTGGCCTCCCAGCAATTCAAACAGTTTGAGCTTTTCCGTGTGGTCGGGGCAGGCGGGGTAACCGGGCGCCGGGCGAATGCCTGAGTACGCTTCGCTGATGAGCTCTTCATTGGTAAAATGCTCCTGCCTGGCATAGCCCCAATAGGTTTTGCGGACACGCTCGTGGAGCAATTCCGCAAAGGCTTCTGCCAACCTGTCGGCCAGGGCCTGCAGAATGATCTTGTTGTAGTCGTCGTTGTCTTTGATAAAGGCCTGCAGATGTGGCTCAATGCCCTGGATGGTCACCGTAAATGCACCGATATGGTCCTGTTTTTTGGAGGACGCAGGTGCTATAAAATCTGCCAACGAGAGATTGGACTGTCCCTCGGCTTTTTTCACCTGCTGGCGAAGGAACTCCAGGCGCAACGGCGATCCATGCCTTTTCAGTTCCACCGTATCCGGTGCAATCGCTGCAGCTTCCCAGAATCCGATCGTACCTCTTGCCTTTAGCCATTTTTCCCGGATGATCTTTTTCAGGAGCTCCTGCGCATCTTCGTACAATTTGCTGGCTTCCTTCCCGATCTTTTTATCACTCAGGATCTGCGGAAACTTTCCATGCATTTCCCAGGCTATGAAAAAAGGCTGCCAGTCGATATAGGCCGCAATTTCCTCCAGCGGGAAATCATCAAAAACTTTTGTCCCGGTAAAAGAAGGTGCCACGGGTCTGAATACGTCCCAGTTGACGGCCGTTTTGTTTTGCTGGGCCGCTTCAAAACCCAGGTATTGCTTAGCCGTTTTTTTATTGCCGAAGTCCTCTTTTAGTTTCGTGTACTCGTTCCTGATAGTATCGAGAAACGCCGGTTTCTGTTCGCGGCTCAGCAAGGTACCGGCCACGGTAACACTCCGCGAGGCATCCAGCACATGCACCACGCCCTGATCGTATTCGGGCGCAATGCGTACAGCCGTATGCATCCGCGAGGTGGTGGCCCCACCGATCAGCAGGGGTTGTTGCATGTTGCGGCGTTTCATTTCACGCGCCACGTGTACCATTTCATCCAGCGAAGGCGTGATCAATCCACTCAACCCGATCAGATCTACTCTTTCCTGTAGCGCTGTTTCCAGGATCTTGTCGGCCGGGACCATGACACCCAGGTCGATGATCTCGTACCCATTGCAACCCAACACCACGCCCACAATGTTCTTACCAATATCATGCACATCGCCTTTTACAGTAGCCAATAATATTTTGGCAGCGCCGGCCTCCTGCTGGGTTCCTTCAGGTTGTTGCCGTTTACGTTCTTCTTTCTCCAACTCAATATAGGGCGTCAGGATGGCCACTGATTTTTTCATCACCCTGGCACTCTTTACCACCTGCGGCAGAAACATCTTCCCGCTGCCGAACAGATCCCCCACCACGTTCATCCCGTCCATCAGGGGACCTTCTATCACATCCAGCGGTCTGGGATATTTGAGCCTGGCTTCCTCCGTGTCGGCATCGATGTATTCAGTGATACCGTTTACCAGCGCATGTTTCAAGCGATCCTCCACCGGTCCGGTTCTCCAGGTCTCATCTTTCTTTTCTTCCTTCTCTTTTCCCTTTACCGTCTCTGCAAAAGCAATCAGTTTTTCGGTGGCTTCGTTCTGTTCGTTGTTCCGGTTCAGGATCACGTCTTCGCAGAGTTTCCGCAGTTCGGGTTCAATTTCATCATACACCACCAGCTGGCCTGCATTTACAATACCCATGTCCATCCCTGCTTTGATCGCATAGTACAGGAACACGCTGTGCATGGCTTCGCGCACGGGTTCATTGCCACGGAAGGAGAAGGAGAGATTGCTAACACCGCCACTGATCTTGACCAGCGGGAATTCCTTTTTGATGGCGCGGGTGGCTTCAATAAAATCCACCGCGTAGTTATTGTGTTCTTCCAGACCCGTGGCTATGGCAAAAATATTCAGGTCAAAAATGATATCCTCGGGATCAAATCCCACTTTTTCTGTTAATATCTTATACGCCCTCCTGGAAATATTCACCTTTCTTTCCATGGTATCCGCCTGCCCCTGTTCATCAAATGCCATCACGATCACCGCTGCCCCATAGCTTTTGCAGGTGATGGCCTGGTCAATGAACTTTTCTTCTCCTTCCTTCATGGAAATAGAGTTGACAATACATTTGCCCTGTACACACTTCAACCCGGCTTCAATGATGTTGAATTTGGAGGAGTCGATCATGATGGGAATCCGCGCAATATCCGGTTCGCTCTGTACCATGTTCAGGAAGGTTGTCATCGCCTTTTCGCCGTCGAGCAGGGCATCATCCATATTCACATCCAGGATCTGCGCGCCATTTTCCACCTGTTGCCGGGCAACGCTCAACGCCTCCTCGTATTTGTTTTCTTTAATAAGGCGTGCGAATTTTTTGGAACCCGTGATATTGGTACGTTCCCCCACGTTCACGAAATTGGTTTCAGGCCTCACCACCAGTGGTTCCAGCCCCGATAAACGCAAAAAAGGTTTGATGACAATCTGGTCAGACATGTTCCGTTGTTTAATTCCCGGGGCGTTATCCACCCCGGCTATCCCGGATACGCCCGGGAGGTTTAGTAGGTTTCTGCCAGGACCGGTAAGGGTCTTGGTCTAACCTGTTTTACTTTTTCTGCAATATGCCGGATATGTTCCGGCGTCGTGCCGCAGCATCCGCCTACGATATTTACAAAACCCTCCTCCGCCCACTCTTCAATAAAGTGTGCCGTTTGTTCCGGGAGTTCATCGTATTCCCCCATGGCATTGGGCAGGCCGGCGTTGGGATAGGCCGATGTATAACAGGCAGCAATAGTCGATAGTTCTTCGATGTGCGGCCGCATCTGTGCCGCACCCAGGGCGCAGTTCAGCCCAATGCTCAGAGGTTTGGCATGTTCCACGG
>DATJYH010000400.1:0-7838 GCA_035499675.1 Puia sp. | reverse complement strand
AAATGAAGTATGAAGAGAAATTTCCAGCGGTTTAGCTGAATAAAAATGATGTACACCGGTTCCCTGCAACATTAGCAGGGAAAAGATGAGGCAGGAAGTCAGACGCATAGGAGTGTTTTTAAACCACACGGTGGCGGCGTGGAATAAATATACACAATTGCCTAATTCAACTCAAAGAGGACCTGCGATAAATGACAGGAGCGACGACTACAGCGGGACACCCACGGTAAAAACAGCCGAATATCCGTTCGTGGCGTCACCGGTAATGGTAACAAGCTCTTCGCTGACCGAATCTGCAAAAACCTGGTCTTCCGTATTGCTGGTGCTGTTTTGACCATGTGCCGAATATAGTGAGCTATTGTACACGGCGGCAGTTACCGATGCCGGGAAGGCCAGTTGCGTAGTTTTCTTCAGTACCGAATTGATAAATACTTCCACATGTATATGAGTGGCCCGACCCGAATACCAACCGGGGTAAATAGTGGTAAATTTCACCTGCCCATTGCTATCGCTCAGCTGGATACCGCGCAAGAAAGTTTTCCCGGTGTTGTTTTCTGTTCCCAGGTAGCCTGACACATCGTATTCCGAATAGTAGCCATCCTTGTCGCAATGCCATATATCCACACGCGCATTTTCAATCGGGCTGCAACCATTGTTGGAATTCACAATGGTCAGTGTCAGGCTGAGTGGCACACCCGTTTTGCCCTCTGTGATATCTGTCCTGAATATGGCCGCATCATCGCTTAAATCGTAAGGATAGGGTCCCGAGGTTTCTTCCGGAGTGGTGATACAGCTGCCTGTGGCAGAAGTACTGGTACTGTCGGCCGGTTTCGTGGCGGCAGCGACCTGGCTGCTATTTTCCTTTTTACAGGCTTCGATCAGCAGCGGAACCGATGTGATGCTCACAAAAAAGTTCCGGATAAATTTTTTCCTTGATTGTTCCATATATCTTTTAATTAAGCCATTTACGTCCGAGAATCGCCGGTATAAAAATCTCCTGCCGGAGGCAGGATTTCAAATTTGAACCGACCAACAGGTTGTTTGTACCGGCCTGCAGGAAGGGGAAAGAAAGCCCTGTGGAAACAGGGCTCGGTTAAATCAAACTCACCGCCTATGATACAAAACGTTGCTTGCCCGAAATATTTTCCAAATGGCTTTCCCGACTTCCGGAAAAGTATCCCTTATACGGCATGCACTCCCAAGGCATCATGATGACTATGACCATCCGGCATCCCCGGTGATCGACCGGGGAATAAGGTTGCGACAGGTTGAGATCTTCACCAGGAAGCAGCCGGATAACCCGGCTCTTCTATGATGAAGTATGTGTAGTAGAATTACACGGTAGGCTTACAGATGATGATGAACTGATTGTTTTGCCGGAGTAAAGATGATCCATATCGTGAGTTTCTCAAAAAATCCATGGACGAATCCAGGAAATGTATCGGGGAAATGGGTCGCTATTTTTTCATCCATGCCTCAATAAAATCCAGGTAGCTGTCGCTGACAGGCAATTCCAGCGAGGAGAGCCGGACCTTCCTGTTGACAACGGATTTAACCTTGGCAATGGGAACGATGTAACTGCGGTGAATCCTTCTAAACTTCGATGCTGGAAGCTTTTCAAGCATGGCCTTCATGGTCATAATCGTGAGTACATAGGATTTATCAGAGAAATGTATTTTGAGATAATCCTCCAGGCTCTCAATAAATTCAATCTGGCTCAACTCGATCCTGACCATCCGGTATTCGGAACGCACAAAAATATTTTCCTGCACTTCTCCGAGGGGCGATTTTTTATACCGGTAGTATTCGAAGGCCTTTTGCACGGCTCTTTCAAAACGATGGTATTGGATCGGCTTTAACAGGTAATCCAATGCATCGAGTTCAAACCCATCAATCGCAAATTTTTTATACGCCGTTGTAAAAATAATCATGGGCCTTTCCTGAAGCGATCTCACCAGGTCAAGGCCGTTGACATCGGGCATATTAATGTCTATAAATAGCAGGTCAATGTTTGTATGCCGGAGAAATTCAGCGCCCGAAATGGCGTCCTCGAAAGTCTGCACCAGGGTAAGACCCGGGTTCCTGGATACATATTCACGGATCAGCTCCAGTGCCAGCGGTTCGTCATCAATCGCAACGCAACGTAATTGCATACATCAACCGGTTTATACCTGCAGGGTCAATTGTACCGAGTACAGGTTATTGTCTGTAGTAATATTTAAAAAATATTTGTTCGGATAGAGGAATTCCAGCCGCTGCCTGACATTCCTGATGCCGGTGCCTGAGCGCTCTTCCCTCCTTCCGGGTGGGAAGATCCTGTTCTCTGTAAAAAAAGAAATCGTTCGCGCTTCTGAAAACAGCCGGATGCTGATGGGGGATGCCTCGTGGTTACTAACGCCATATTTAAATACATTCTCTACAAAGGTCATCAGTATCAATGGTGCAATTTTTTTGTTCGTGAGGCTTCCTGCTACACGATAGTCCAGCTCAACATGCTTTCCAAGCCGGAGTCTTTGCAGTTCTATATAATCGCTGATACATTCCACTTCACTCTCCAGCGAAACATAGTCGTTTATAATATCATCTGTCACATACCGCATGATGTTGGACAGTTTCATGATGCTATCGGCCGTGTTTTCATTTTTGGTCACAGCCAGCGTATAAATATTGTTCAACGTATTGAACAGGAAATGCGGGTTGATCTGTGCCTTTAGAAAGGAGAGCTCCGCATTGGCCTTGTCCGCCTCGGCACGCGTGGCCCACTGTTCGGTCAGCTTCAACTGCTCCGATATTTTGATGGCCATGCTTAGTGCCAATACCATAATGAAAAGGAAGATGCTGACAAGGTCGATCTGCTGGGGCGGCCTGTGGTTAAAGCCGGGCAGTCCACCCGGACCAAAACCATTGCCCGGGGGTGGCGGCAGATTTATGGCGTGCAAATCGGATTGGCCTGGCGGATGAAAATCGACCGGATGTCTCGCCAGGAACTGATCAAACGGCTTTAGCAGGATTACAATCAGCAACAATGCGAGTACGATGCTGAAATAGAAAAAATATTTTTTCTGCAGATAGAGTTGCGGGATGAGCAAGTAATAATTGAAATAAAAAAGAAGGATGTAGCAGGCATAAAAAATCAATTCGCCCGGCTGCAAAAGAGAAGACAGGATATTTTCATTTCCTTCCAGGTTCAGCCGGAACAGCAAAGGAAGGCTCATGAAAATAAGCCAGCCGGCTATATGAATGATGACGGTGGAGGCCTTGATCCGCAACATTTGCAAAAGAAAATGCTCCCGGTCAAAAATAATGGATTTAGCGGCAGAAAGGGAAATTCCATCGACGAAACGGCAGTTTACCAACCTGCCTTCTGTTCAATGCGCCCGCAGGACCCGGGCCAGCGCATCCTGGTCAACAATCATTCAACGGCGATCAGACATCCACCACCCTTATCTTTGCAGCGTGGTGAAAGGATGAAAATAAATTTTTATTGATTCCGGACGCTTCGATGACAGCCGGTTTCAAATGAATACCGGGAAACAAAAATTTATGCAGGTAGACATCATTGCCTTCGGGGATATCAGCAACATCATCGGAAAAAATAGGATCACACTGAAAAATATTCCCAACACTGATCAGCTGAAACTGCAATTGCAGCGATTGTATCCTGCGTTAAAAAATACTCCCTACCTGATCGCGATCGACAGGCATATCATTTCAGAAAACACCCGATTGAAGGACAATCACATGATTGCGCTGCTGCCACAGGCATACGCCGGCAGCCGTGAAGCCGATGATCTCCCGTCTCAACAATAGCCTTGATTTTATGGGAGGAGCTGGCGGCAGCCTGACCACATGTAAGCTCCAAACTATTTTTTACCCGATGGATCCGGGCTCCACATATCCACCACGTTTTTCCAGGTTCCATCCGGTTCCTTTCTCCATATGGTGATGGCTTTATTGAACGTGGTAAAAGGCTTACCCAGGCTGTCGTTCACCGTTACCTGGTTTTGCTCCACCATGTATGCCAGGTCGCCACTTTCAGAAACAGTTGCCTGTATGGGTTCCCAGCTTATCTTGAAGCCAGGGATTTTTTTGGTGTCTTCCAGCATTTTGCGGATTGCATCCCGGCCCTTGATGGGCGGAGCATCCGGTGGCATCACCAGCGCATCGGCGGCCCAGTAAGAAAGCGTTTTCTCGAGGCTGTCTGTTCCGGCGGTCAATGACCAGTCCCGGCTCAATTGCATGAGTTTATCTGCTTCGGCGTGGGTATCTGTCCTGGAGCTGCAGGCCATCGCCAGCATCAAACTGAAGAGAAGGGTTATTTTATTCATGGTCGTAGCGTTTTGCGAGGTCAATAGTCAGGTTATCAAATTTATTTCAACCCCCTTTCTCAGGGTATTATGAATTTCGGCAACCTGGTCGGTGTGACGGATCAATGCTTCCTGTTCGGCCGGGGATGCATCTGTAGTAAGTTTCACGCTGTATATGAAGTCCGACCCCGCTTCCCCTTCAGCTCCAAACCTGCTGCTGCATTCGACCTCCACTGCTGAAAGGTTGATATTGCGTTTTGCGGCCTCACGGTAAAGGTCATTGCAGAAGCAGGTGGCCAGCGAAAGCACCAGCAGCTCACCTCCGTTTACAGAGGATCCAAGGCCGGCAGGCTTTGGTGCAATACTTACTTCTTTTAGGAGATCATTGGTTTGCACTTCCACGTGGTGGTGATTCAATCTGCTATTGATCCGGGCAGAAATTTTCATAGCAACCTTCGTTTTCTTTTACAAACAGGTTTTGTTGATCCGACAATATTTTCCTCCGCAAAACGAAATGAATTTTTTTTCCGGTTTAGCGGGATGACCACTTTACCAGTACCCGTTCGAGTTTCAAAAAAGTCCGCCGCCACCCCTCCTCGTAGTCATGGCTGGAGGCCCAGCCAAGGCGCTCGTGTGTAAACTGCATCCGGGTACTTCCGTCTTCCGGGCTCAATTGTAAAGCGACAAACGATTCAACGCCCGGTTCGTTTTTCCACATCCAGGTAAATCCCAGCCTGCGGTATTTTTCCAGTTCCGTGTATTTGCCAAAACAGGTGAAAACTGACCGATCACTGTTTGCGAAACTGATTTCATAAGATCCGCCCCGTCGCAGATCAATATCAGCCTTTACACCCGTTCCATCCGGGTCGGAGCCAAACCATTGTAGTATCAGATCGGGAATCGTCCAGGCATCCCAAACTTCCTCGGGCGCTACGGGAAAACAGATATCCATTCTGACGCTATCGTCGCCTGTTTTTTTAATATCGCGACTCATCCACAAAAACTATTAATTTGTTTTCAAATCTTTTAGACTACCGGATAAAGATCGTATCAAAATTACCTGGTAAGTCGCTATTTCTGTACGGGTTTTTCAAATACACAAAGGAACCATGATTGCTTGCCCCTGGTATCAAAGGCATCCGGATATCCGTTCCCGGCCAGGTTATAGCAAATGGTCAACTGTCCGTTCTCCAGTTTGTAAATGGCCGTGAAATGCTTGCCGGCGTTGACGCCCTCCCTTCCATAAATATCCATTTTATTATCCGTAAAGTACGCTACTCCTTTGTCGACGCTCTCTGCACTGAAAGTATTAGCGCTGTCGCGAAGGATCAATTGCTGTTTTTCGAAAGCGGCCTTGGGTATTGCGGTTCCGTGTATTTCCTGTTTTACGGGAATCCAGGTGCCGTCTAATTTACCAGCCTTCATGGTCGTGTTTTGGGGAATATGACAGGCCCATCCAACGAGCAGCATGGAAACAAATGTGAAGCGCAGCATATGCATAGGTTTTTAAGGAGTGACAGAAATTCATACCATGGCTATTGAAGCGGGCATTTCAATTGTCGCAATGTCCTCACCGCATGTTGACTGGCGGATTGAAAGCAGGGGATTTTCCATATGTCAACGCATCAGTACTTCGCCCGGGTTTTACAGCTAGGGGGAGTTTTTCCCAGTTCAGTCATCTTTCTTTTCTCCCAGCGAAAACCAATTCCCGGAATCATCGATAAACAATGCTTCATAGCCATAAAATTCCCGGGTTGGGGCTTTTTTGAACACGACACCCCTGGATTTCATTTCTTCATAGGTAGCATTCAGGTCCCGGCATTCAAACACGCCAAAACCAAACGTGCCCTTTTTAACCAGTTCTCTCATTTCCCTGGCTGCCTCACCCCTGAACATCATCCCTTCCTCAACTGGCATCAGGGCAATTTCCAATTCAGGCTGCCCGGGTGGACAAACGGTCAGCCAACGCATGCCTGGCCCCATGGGGGCATCGGTATGAACTTTAAATCCGAGTTTGTTGACATAAAAATCATAAGCGCTGTCCTGGTTCAGGACAAAAATACTGACGTGATTCATTCGCGTGATCATGAGGCTTGTTTTAGTGTTTAATTATTACACAAAAATCCGCAACCCCCTATCAGGTCACCTCTTGAAAATTGCTATTCCTGAGCCATCCATGATGTTCGGCAAAACAATGGGGAATAAAATGCAGCGGTTGCCGGCGGATATGCTCCTCCCTTTCACGATACGCACGCTGGTAAGCAGAGGGCGTTACTCCTTCCGCTTTTTTGAACAGGCCGGTAAATGAACTTACGCTATCAAAACCTACCTTAAAACAGGTTGCTGACACAGAAAAATTTTCGCGCAGGAATTTTTTCGCATACTCCAGTCTTACCCGGATCAGGTACTGGTGGGGTGTCGTGCCATAGATCGACCTAAACAACCTGATAAAATGATATTTTGAGAAACAGGCCTCGTCAGAAATATTGTCAAGGTCGATATTATCTGAGTAAGATTCGTCTATAAAGAGTTTTGCTCTTACCACGCGGCTGTAGAGATAAAACTTCGGGTAGTCATCCACTTTAGCGGCCGCTATCGATTCCTGATATGGGGCTGTTTTGACAGACATAATATCCACCTATGCCTTGCCCGCATTCCCCGGGCAGCGGCCGGTCATTTGAAGTTATAACAATTCGTGGTGATTGCCCGCGGGTCACTGGTCTGTGATTTCCAATACCCTGCATTTGTGCAATCATTAATATTTCTTACGCTTTCGTTTACCCGAAATTTCCTGGTGCCATTTTTTCCATTGCCACAGTCCATCTGTGATTTGTTTTGGAAGTCTTTGACCGAGCGCGCGGGCGGCCAACACAATTTGTCCGCGATGATGAGCTTCATGGGCAACCAGGTAGATCGTAAAATGTGTAATATCGGAAGGAATATTTGCCCAGGGTATATTCATGTCCAGCATACCCTGTTGCCGGGCACCCGCCGACAGTAGCTCAATCATACGCCTATTACTTTCTTTTAAAGCATTCAGCAGGGCTGCGCGGGTCACCCGACGCCGGTCCACGGACTTGGGTGCCCTGATGGAAAATTGTTTTCCCGCCATTTTTATCCACATGCACCTTGCATTGTGAATATGCCCGGCCATCATGCGGATAGTCCGCTGAGGAGCGCCCGGAATTTTACTGTCCCACAATTCCTCCGGCAGCTTTTCGAAAAAAAACTCGGTAACCCGATTGCTGGTTTGCCAGGTGGCTAACAGGTGGCTTGCAGGCATACTTCCATCCATACAAATTTATTATTTAACCGCTTGGCTGATCGTACATGCTTGGAATGAGCCATTATTCCAGTTTCAGCGGAGGGCCTACTATTTCCATCCCATGTTTTCTCCAAAGTTCTTTAAGCGTAGCATCCTGGTCTTTGGGAATATCCTGACCTAGCTTACTCATTTGTTTGAAAAAATCCTCCATGCTGCCTGCGGGTTGAAAAAGAACCAGCATTTTGGCCTCCCCTTCACTGACTTTG
>DATJYH010000399.1:0-4470 GCA_035499675.1 Puia sp. | reverse complement strand
CCAGTGACCGGCGAAGGTCGAGGTAGCGGTATTTCATGCGAAGATCATCCCCGCCATCGGTATCATCCTGGATGGTAAAAGGGGGCGTTACCGATTTATTCAGTATGGAAAAGGAGGATACCCTGATCTCGATATCACCCGTGGGGATCGCAGGATTTTTGCTGGTTCTTTCTGCAACGGTCCCAATTACCTGGATCACGAATTCCCGGCCCAGCGGTTGTTCATCCAGTTGTTTGTTGAGTTCCTCGCCGAAAAGAAGCTGTGTAATGCCATAACGGTCCCGGAGATCAATAAAACTGATGCTGCCAAATTTCCGGATGGTTTGTACCCAGCCGGCCAGGGTTACCTGCCTGTTGATGTCCTTGATTCTTAATTCCCCGCAGTGATTGGTCCGATACATGCCGCCTTTATTTATAAGAGCTGCAAAGGTAATTTAAAAGCCCGCAGCTTTCCAACTGACAAACTGAAAGAAACCATGTGCGAAAAGGGTTGCAATCACGTCGTAACAGGGTGATTATCATAAATTTAACAAAAAGACCCAAAATTGGCCTCAAAGCCTTTCCGATTTCAAAAAATAATATTTACCTTGTACTAACCTGTCCGTACTATTCACTCCTCATGATTAAACCCCCTTAGATTCTATCCTTCTTAGCAAGAACTGCTAACTTTTATCCAACACCCATGTAAGGCCGAGTTGTCGTCGTCTGATCGCCCTGATTTCAAAAAGGAAAAAGAAGAGCCTTATGGAAATTGTTATCATTTCTTCGCTGGTGCTGTCAGTGCTCCTGTTGCATCGTTCAGTTTCATCTCTTTTTAACAAATTGTACGTGCGGCAACAATACAGGAAATTTGTTGCCAAGGAAACATTTTATCATTCCGTTGTTTCAAGATATCTCCAGTATTATAATCGTCTCAACTTAGAGGAGCAGCGGAAGTTCCTGTTCCGGACCTATCTCTTCAAAAAATACCGGCGTTTTCATTATATAGAAGTGGAGGAGAGTGCGGAAATGCCGATCCTGATCAGTGCGGTGGCCGTTCAGCTGACCTTTGGGCTGGATAAATTTATGTTCAATTATTTCAGCGATATTTTTGTGTTGAAGGATGACTACCACTACGGCTTTTACTCCAGACCTTTTATGGGGCATGTGGACCAGACCGGGATCTATCTTTCCTGGGATAACTTTATCAAAGGCATTTCAGGCCAGACACCCGACTGCAATGTAGGCCTCCATGAAATGGGACATGCGCTGGCTTATGTAACATTTATCGCCGAATCCGAAGAAGATAAGCACTTCAAAAAAGAGTTTAAGAATTTCTCAAAGGTTGCCCGTCCCATTTTCACGGCCATGCAGGAAGGACACAGGAACCTCCTGGGCGAATACGCCGCCGTTAACTATCATGAGTTTTGGGCGGTAGCTGTAGAAACCTTTTTCGACAATTCCGTCCGGTTTAAGCACGAGCTGCCGGATCTGTACGAAGCCATGACACGGCTGTTGAACCAGGACCCGCTGCATTTTGCCAAAGGCACCACCACCATCATCCAGCGCAGCAACACCCAAAAACAGGAAAAATCTCCCAGCCTCGCGGCTTACTGATCACCTGGGACCACCCGCATTTGAAGTGACTGAAGTTTTTGCCATTTCTGCGGCAGCGATCAGTTTTTCCCTTCTCTTTTCTTTTGGAAGGATATACAGGTAGTACGTCAAAATGAAGAAAAGCCCGATGCCAAAGGGTACGGCTGTATACCTGCGGTATGCCTCGTCGTTACCCGTGAACTCAAGTATCATCCACATCGCATTGGCGAAGATCCAGAACACGACGGCCAGGTTATGAAACAATTCGGCCTTGATCTTTCTTGTTTGCCAGGTGATCAGCAGCGCGACACTGATGGTGGGAACAATCATGGCAATGCCCAGCGGCTTCCACAACATGGCCCAGCTGACGTCTTTAAACAGCCAGAACAAAATATGCAGGTTTTCAATTTTCCGGAATCTGTCCGGGATACAGTACATTTTCTGCTGATTCACCGAAGGAGATGTAAATGACATGGTAAACAGGTATGCTGGTGGAGTTAATGTCTGAAGCTATCCCGACAAAAATATAAAACCGGGTAAAAAATGATCAAAATTATTTCGGGGATATCAGGACCTGTTTAGCAACCTGCTGAATCGTTTCACATCAGCCTCTGGCAACACCGGCGATTTACCGAGCATTTGTTCAGTAAGTTGTTTGGCGAAAAAGGGTGCGAGGGAGCAACCCTTTGTTCCCATGCCATTGAGGATGCCGATGGAGCTGTAACCGGGGTGAAAACCCACAAAGGGTCTTCTTTCGAGTGTTGCCGGGCGGATCGACGCAACATGATCAACTACCCTGAACGGCAACTGCAGCCAGTCCTTCAGCCAGCTTTCTGTTCTCTGACGGAATAAATCAGAAGGCTGATCATCGCCAAACTCCCATTCATACGAGGAGCCTACCCAGAACCGCCCCTCGCCAAGTGGAATCATATTGATTCCCTTTTTAAAGATGTGCGTGGAAGGCAATCCATCGACTTCTATTATCAGCGCTTCACCCTTGTTGGGTGCAAAGGGCAGATTCCTGAACCAGGGATTATTGCCGCTTCCAATGCCATCGCAAAATACAATGGAACCTGCACGAATGTCCCGGTAACTGACCTGGTTCTGTTCAATTACCAGGTCTGGGTAGATCAGTTGCTCCTCCAGCAACCGATGCCTGTTGCGCAACCTCGTTCTCCATGCCGCCAGCAGTGATCCCAGGTCAATGAAATAACAGGGATCGATTTCTCCGAACCCAAAATCGTACTGTAGAAAGGATCGCCATATTTGCTCATCAGAAACAGGTCGGAGATATTGCTGGTCTGTTTCGTATCGTTGCTCATAGGCCCTCCTCATTTGCGGGGTGGGAAAAAAATCGAGCACATTTTTTTGTGAAATAAGCGAAAGCCCCAGCTCAGCACCCAGTTGTTCATATGCATCCCGGGCAAAGGGCATCAGTTCATCGATCATCCAGGTTTTTACGATACGCCTGCCCGTTACAGGGTTGATGACGCCGGCTGCCACGCGGGAAGCGCTGTTGGGGACGGGTTCATCCACGACGAAATAAGAAAGCCCCGCTTTTTCCAGCCAGTAGCCCAGGTGGGTCCCGCAAATGCCCTGCCCGATGATGAGTACATCTGTCTGCATGCTGTAAAAATAAAAAGGCTGCCGGAAACAGGACTGTCTTTTTCAGACAGGCAGCCGGCATCCCGGTGGAGGTCCGGGCTACTTATTTTCTACATTCACTGTTATTCCTTCTGAATGGGCCGAGAATTCCGGTGCATACATGCACTCAATGTTGGTGATGCCGTTGCTGAAGTGTCCCGTATGTGTTACAAAAAGCGGGTACTCAAAGACGTAAGTTCCTTTTGGCAGCCTGGGAAAGAAAAAATCGGTACTCACATCCCGGGTTGTTTCGTAATAGCCAAGTCCTCCCTGCCATTTGTACCCGCTGAGTACATTTACCGGCTCCATACAGGAAGCGCGCGTGTCCTTCATATGAATATATTCCAGGTCGCGGTCGGCGCGTAGTTCAATCCTGACACGAATTTTATCACCGGGGTGCAGGTACTGGTTTTCGGCAACGGGCTCCAGCACGGGTCCGCGATCTCCATTGATTTCCCTGAATATTTTTTTGCCCAGCCGGAGGCTGCTGTTGCCGGCAGTGATTTTATTGAGGTCTTCAAAATATTGCCAATACACGGCGCCCCAGGTGGGTATGTCCGTATTGTTGCTGACGGTAACCCTGATCTGTCCCATGGCCGGGTTGACAAAAGGGCCGGGGAATATTTTTTTGAAATAACCGAGACCTGCTATTGGCTTTTCATCCCTGCTGTTGATGGATTTATCACCAAGGGTAATTTCCATGGATGGATTGCTTTGCAACCAGTCCGTTCCCCGGAGGAGCAGGGCATAACAGGCATCTGCAGTCGCCCTGGTGGTTGGCCATGCTTCGGTCTGTTTTTGCCGGAGCAGCCAGGTCTTCATTCCGTCGACCATCTGTTGATCGGCGGCAATTTCCGAAAAAGCTTCCACCAGGAGCGATTGTGTTTCTATGGGCGCCTGCTGCCAGTAGATGCCGTCCGTCAGGCCCGCCCAATGAATCCCGTTTTCGGGATTTGTAATGGCATTTTGTTTTAAGGAGGTTAGTATATCTTTTGCGGGTTTGCTGTCTCCCCTGCGATAGAGGAAAAGTGCGATCATGCCCTGCAGATACCTGTTTTGTTCCGTCCAGTGTTGTTGCAACTGTTTGGCGAAATAGTTGATGGCAGGGAATGTTTCATCTGCCATGTCGTAGTCACCAAAGAAACTGCGCATATAGAGATACTGGATCTGCAGCGGCCCGACCCCATTTCCGGGGCGTGGGGCATCGGTTTTTTTGGAAATCGCTTCAAAATCCTCCCTGATTTTTTTATCG
>DATJYH010000398.1:0-5167 GCA_035499675.1 Puia sp. | reverse complement strand
TGGAAAATGCCATTGAAATTTCTTTCCGGACCATCGAAGAAAATCCCGGGCGGAGAATTTTTCTGTTGAGTGAAATGATCCACAATCCCCAGGTCAACGAGGATCTGCAGTTGCGCGGTTTGCGGTTTTTGCAGGATACATCCGGTAAACAGCTCATCCCTTTTGACGAGCTTACGCCCGGGGATATTGTGATCACACCCGCATTTGGCACTACGCTGGAAATTGAACAGCGGTTACAGCAGGCCGGTATTCCTACGGCGCAATATGATACCACCTGTCCGTTCGTGGAGAAGGTATGGAACCGCTCGGGGCAGATCGCTACAAAGGGATATACCGTGGTCATCCACGGCAAACCGGGTCACGAAGAGACCAGGGCTACTTTTTCCCACGCCGCCGCTGCAACGGCCGCCGTGGTGATCAGGGATATGCAGGAGGCCGGGGAGCTGGCAGGTTATATCACCGGGCAAAAACCTGCGCAGGAATTTTATGACCGCTTCAAAGGACAATACAGCCAGGGTTTTGACGTAGCAAGAGACCTGCAACGGATTGGCGTGGTGAACCAAACCACCATGCTGGCCAGCGAAACCCAGGCCATTGCGGATTTCCTGAAACAAGTGATGATCCAACGGTATGCATTAACCGAAGAAAATAGTGCCGAACATTTTGCAGACACGCGCGATACCCTATGCTATGCCACCAACGACAACCAGGCTGCCGTGCAGTGCATGCTGGATACAGCTGCTGACCTGGCCATGGTAGTGGGCGGTTACAAATCTTCGAACACGTCGCACCTGGTGGAACTCTGCGAGCAGCGGCTGCCGACCTATTTTATCCACAACGAAGAAAAGATCCTTTCGGCGGAACAGGTATTGCATTACGATATCCACAACAAACAGGAACTGCTTACAACAGGCTATCTTCCTTCCAAAAACCCGGTAAGGGTACTGATTACCAGTGGTGCCTCCTGCCCGGATGCGCTGGTGGAAGGCGTGATCCGCAGGCTGGCGAGATACTTTGGGAGTGATGGGATCATGGAAGAAATGATCAGCCGGTTTGCGTAAACGCCGGCCATGCCAATACCCATAAAGAAACGGTCATTCAGGCGTCTGCTTATCGCATTTTGAAGCCTTCCAGGAACTTGGTATTGAAATCCCCGTTGCGGAAACGTTCGTCTTTCATCAGCTGCAGGTGAAAGGGAATGGTGGTTTTGATCCCTTCGATCACATATTCGCTCAGTGCGCGATGCATGGTATCGATGGCCTCGCCGCGGGTGCGGGCAACTGCAATGATCTTGGCAATCATGGAATCATAATAAGGTGGAATGGTATAACCGGCATATGCATGCGAATCCACGCGGATGCCATGCCCGCCTGGCTGATGCAATACAGTGATCCTGCCGGGTGAAGGGCGGAAATCATTGTAGGGATCTTCGGCATTGATGCGGCATTCGATGGCATGCCCCTGTGGTTCGTAGTTCTGGCCGGAGATGGACTCGCCGGTGGCGATTTTTATTTGTTCCTTGATGAGGTCGAAGTTGACCACCTCTTCGGTTACGCAATGTTCTACCTGGATACGGGTGTTCATCTCCATAAAATAGAAATTGCGGTGCTTGTCTACCAGGAACTCGATGGTGCCCACACTTTCATAGTTGATGGCCGAGGCAGCCTTGATGGCCGCTTCACCCATGCGATGCCGCAGTTCCGGTGTCATAAAGGGAGAGGGAGATTCCTCCACCAGTTTCTGGTGACGGCGCTGGATAGAGCAGTCCCTTTCGCTGAGATGGCATACACGACCGTATTGGTCTCCTGCCACCTGGATTTCGATGTGTCGCGGCTCCTCCACAAATTTTTCCATGTAAACACCATCGTTCTTAAAAGCAGCCCCGGCTTCCGCCTTTGCGGTGTTATAGGCGCGCTCCATCTCCCCTTCTTCCCAAACCACCCGCATTCCCTTTCCACCGCCGCCGGCCGTGGCTTTCAGGATGATGGGATATCCCACCTCGCGGGCCAGTCCCTTGGCCTGGTCCAGGCTTTGCAACAAGCCTTCTCCGCCGGGAATAACGGGTACCCCTGCCTTGATCATGGTTTCCTTGGCTGTTATCTTGTCGCCCATGGAATTAATCATAGCCGGTGTGGGGCCGATGAATTTGATCCCATGTTCACCACAAATCTCCGCAAACTTCGCGTTTTCCGCCAGGAAACCATAGCCGGGATGAATGGCATCGGCATTGGTAATTTCCGCCGCTGCCATAATATGGGGAATGTTCAAATAGGAATCAGCACTGGCCGGCTTTCCGATACAAACTGCTTCGTCGGCGAACCGTACGTGTAAACTGTCTTTATCGGCCGTTGAATATACTGCGATCGTCTTAATTCCCATCTCACGACAGGTCCTGATCACCCGGAGAGCGATCTCACCACGATTGGCTATCAATATTTTTTTGAACATAATGATAAGTGTGAAAATGTAAAAAGGCGGGATGGAGCGTTACCACTTATTCGACAGAAATCCATCGGCCGCTTTTTCACTTCATTAAATTAAGCCGGCTCCACCAAAAAAAGCGGCTGGTCGTATTCAACCGGTGATGCATCTTCCGCCAATACTTTGACAATCTTGCCTTTTACCTCGCTTTCAATTTCGTTGAACAGCTTCATGGCTTCAATGATACAAACCACTTTTCCGGGCTCAATTTCATCGCCCACGCCTACAAAGGAAGGCTTGTCGGGCGATGGACTCCGGTAAAACGTTCCAATCATGGGGCTCTTGATCGTCACCAGGTTCTCCGCGGCTGCGGCGGGTTCGGCAGCCTTGGGTTTTTCAGCAGCGGGCGCTGCCGCCGGCTGACTGACCGGTGCGCTGGGTGTGATTATCTGGGAAATCGGCTGTGCCTGTAAGGGGGCAGCAGCAATAACATGTTGTGCAGGTTCTTCCTTTTGTTTGATGGTAATCTTAAATCCCTTCTCTTCAATGCTTACCTCGCCGATGTTGGATTTGTTGATCAGTTTGATCAATTCCTGAATCTGTTTAAAATCCATTTTAATGAATTTACAGGTTGATAATGGAGGACTAAGATAAGGATAAGGTAATAAATATACCTAAAAACGGGGACGAATATACAAAATCGCATCCCTGTAAGGAACAACGATAACCATTACGATGGTACGACACATTCCGGTAAAACAGTTGTCCGTTATTAAACCGGTATAAAAAATATGTGTTCTATTTTACGCGCTCTACGTATTCGCCGGTCTTGGTGTTCACACGTATCATTTCTCCTTCATTCACAAACAGCGGTACGTTCACCGTAGCACCGGTTTCAACCTTTGCCGGTTTGAGCGTGCGTGTAGCCGTGTCTCCTTTTACACCCGGTTCAGAATAGGTAACCTTCAAAACAATTTTGTCCGGGAGTTCCACATTCATCGGCTGTTCGGTTTCGGTGTTGATCAGTACGGAAACTTCCTGGCCTTCTTTCAGGAACTGCGGTGCATCCACGAGGTTTTCCTGCATGGCAATCTGTTCAAATGTCTCCGCGTCCATAAAGTTGTAACCGGTATCGTCCTTATACAGGTATTGAAAGGTTTTTCTTTCCACGCGCACGGGAAAAATGGAATCCCCGCTGTTCCAGGTTTTTTCGATGGAACGGTTGTTATCCACCCCCTTCAGTTTCGCCCATACCTTGGCAGCTGCGCGGGCAGTTTTGTTTTCACCGAATTCTACTACGGAATACAAACTACCGTCCAGTTTGATGATCATGCCGCGGCTGATGTCTGCTGTATTTGCCATAATCTATAAAATATGTGATGTGTAATATATTATGCCGTTGTACAATCGGGTTTATTCAACAGCGGGGTGCAAAACTAAGGCAAAATCGGCAGGGGACAAAGAGAAATAAATGGGCCCTGCAGGATTCCCGGGGGCCCGCTCATCATTTTTTCAGCCATCTCTTTCATCATCCGTTTCACGGATTGGCAGTTATATTTTTACCTTTTTCCATTTGCCTTTTCTGAAAAGAATAAAGGCCGTGATCGTAATGGCTGTTTCGGCCGTTACGATGGCATAAAATACGCCCTGGGGGCCCAATCCTAATGGAATGGAGATGGAATAGGCTACGGGGATCTGGAAAGCCCAGAAACAAAACAGGTTGATGATGGTGGGGGTTCGGGTATCACCCGCTCCATTAAACGCATTGATGAGCACCATGCCGACCCCATAAAAAATATAGCCCATGCTCACGATGCGCAAGGTTTCCACCGCAATTCGTTCCACCCCTTGTTCCGGGTTCATAAACTGCACGATCGGACCGGACGCAAACAGGAACAGCAGTGATACAAAGATCATAAACGCCGCATTGTACCGCGCCGCTGTCCATACCGATTCCTCTGCCCTGGAAGGTTGTCCCGCACCCAGGTTTTGCCCCACCAGTGTGGCAGCCGCATTGCTCATGCCCCAGGCGGGCAACAGAAAGAAAATGAGGATTCGGATGGCCACCTGATAACCCGCTATGGCCTCGCTTCCAAAATGAGCGATGATCCTTGCCATTACAATCCAGCTGGCAGAGCCTATCAGGAACTGCACGGTTCCCGTCCAGGCAACCCGCAGCATGTTCCGGATGATCTGCCAGTCCGGCTTAAAATAACGTCGAACCAGGCGAATCGCGCTGTTGCCATTCAACAGGTGATACAGCTGAAAACAGACGCCCGTTCCCCTCCCGATACTGGTGGCAATGGCTGCGCCACGAAGGCCGTAGAAATGGATCAGTACCGGGCAAAGCAGGATGTTAAACCCATTGGCGATCCAAAGCGACCACATAGCCACGGAAGCATTGCCTGCCCCGCGAAAAATACCATTGACCAGGAAAAGCATCATGATCACAATGCTGCTGCCGAAAATGATCCGCGTATATACAGAACCTGTTTCCACCACTTCCCCGGAACCTCCCATCCAACGCAGGATGTCCTTTGAAAATGCTGATCCCGCCAAACTGATGACCGTGGTCATACCCAGGGCAATCAGGATGGCCTGCACCGCGGTCCTGGAGGCTTCTTCCCTGTTTTTTTCGCCGATCCGTCGGGCAACCATCGCAGATCCCGCCATGCTCAGGCCGATGGCCAGGGAATATACCAGGGCCAGTACCGACTCGGTCAACGCCACGGCGGCCACTGCGTCC
>DATJYH010000397.1:0-5246 GCA_035499675.1 Puia sp. | reverse complement strand
CACACTGGAGATAAACCCGGTTAAAAAACACCAGCCATGAAGTACAGTTTTTCGGTGGCTCAAACCATCTATTCGTTTCAACTTGTCTTATCATCCGCAAATGGCTGGTCTATTGCCACGCTCGGCTGGGAAAACCACCTTGGCCCTGCGGCCGTCATATAGGCGCAGTCTTCCAGCCTGATACCAAATTCTCCCGGCAAGGCGATCGTAGGTTCCACGCTGAAGCACATGCCCTCTTGTATGAGTAGTTTATTCCCCATTACCATATTCCCCCATTCATGACCATCCATGCCAATTCCATGGCCGGTACGGTGCGGGCAACCCGGTAGTTTATATCCGGGTCCAAAGCCTGCGTCCACAAGTACCTGCCGGGCGGCATGATCCACATTTTCGCAGGGTTGCCCGATCCTCGCTGCTGCAAAACCGGCGGCCTGCGACTTCTTCTCCAGGTCCCAGATTTGTTTTTGCTTTGATGTGGGTTCTGCTCCAAATACTATGCTGCGGCTGATATCCGAGCAATAACCTTCCACCCTGCAGCCCCCATCCATCAGTACCACATCTCCCTTTTTCAAACGTTGGGGTTGTATACTGCCATGCGGAAAAGAAGAAGCCACCCCAAAATTAACGCCGATGCCTCCGGAAGCACCCAACCGCGAATGCGCTTCGGTGGTAATGGCTTCAAAATCGGCTGGCGTCATCCCTTCATGCAGCAGGGCTACACCGGCCTTGTACGCGGCGATGGTAATGTCGTTTGCTTTTTGCATCAGCGCGATTTCCGCCGCTGTTTTCACCAGGCGGCATGGCATGGTCACCGGGTCTCCGCTTACATAAGTCAGGCCGGACGTTTCCTTCCTGACGCCGTCAAATATGAAAAAACGCAGGCGTTCTTCCACGCCGACATTTCCCGTTTGGATACCAAAATCCCTGAATACCGTCGCGATTTGCCGGTAGGGACTTTCATGTTCTTCCCAGGTCCTGACATCCGTCCCGATCTTTATCAATTCCCTCAGTCGATCCGCCTCAAATGCGGGACACACATACTTCACCTCACCACGGGCAGGTATAACCGCAACCATGGTACGCTCACTGGGCCACCAGCTGATACCCGTGAAATACTGCAGCGAGGTGCCCGAATCGAGCATCAATGCGCTGATGTGATTTTCGGCCATCAGCCGCTGGGCCTTGTCGATGCGCGCAAGCCGTTCCTGCAAGCTGATGGGCACCACATCGCCCGTCATATTTTTCAGGCCATCGAGGTTGTAATATTTGAGATGATTGGAAGCAGTTGCCTGCAAGGGCATTCCGCTCACAAAGGCGGCACCGGCCATGGTGCTTCCGGCCGACAATTTGAGGAAGGTTCTTCTTTTTAAGCTCATGTGACGATTGTTTTAATGCAGTACTGTAATGTACAACCAAATGTTGACATCAGGCGTGATGAAAGGCAGCCGTGATCATCAGGCGGGGCCCGGTGTGGCAAGTCTGTTTTATTTGTATTTTCGGACCAAACTTCTTTCCCCGCAGATACCCGATAAATACAAGACCATGCCAAAGATCCCATTTCAAGGAGCAATAGTAGCCTGCCTGCTGACTGTTTATGCCTGTGAGCATCCCGCCGGGGAGCACAACAATCCGGATGCCCGTTTCAGTCGTGACAGTCTTATGAAACACATTATGATACTGGCTTCGGATTCTTTCCAGGGGCGGAAACCATTTTCCCCCGGTGAAACGAAGGCGGTGGACTATATCAAAAACAGTTTTATGGCCATGGGCCTTGAGCCTGGTAACGGGGACAGTTACCTGCAGGATGTCCCACTGGTACAGATCACCCCCACCGGTGATCCGGTCATGAAGGTCCATTCGGCAAAAGGAAATTTTGACCTGCGGAAAACAACGGACTATGTGCTGTCAACGGAAAGTACGGATTCTGTCATTTCACTGGATAAGGACGAACTGGTATTTGCCGGTTATGGCGTGGTAGCCCCGGAATACCAATGGAATGATTACGCGGGAATCAATGTCAAAGGCAAGGTGGTCCTGGTGATGGTGAATGATCCGGGTTTCGGAACCAGCGATACCAGCATTTTCAAAGGCAAAACGATGACCTATTATGGCCGATGGACGTACAAATTTGAAGAGGCGGCCAGGCAGGGCGCCAGGGCCTGTCTCATCATCCATAACCGCGAAGCGGCATCCTATCCGTTCAGTGTAGTGCAGAATTCCTGGGGCACCTCCAATCTTTACCTCGACAAAAGAGGATCATCGCAATATCATTGTGCACTCACAGGATGGGTAAGCGCAGAAGCTGCAAAAAAATTGCTGGCGGCTGCGGGCAGGGACAGTTCGCTGCTGATGCAGGCCAATACCAGGGGATTCAAAGCCGTATCACTGGGTGAACAATTATCAACAACGGTGCGGGTAAAGGCAGTGTACAATGTTTCCCACAATGTTATTGCAAGGATCACCGGATCAAAAAGACCCGATGAATACATATTATATACTGCACACTGGGATCACCTGGGCATCGGTCAGCCGGATGAAAAAGGAGACTCGATCTACAATGGTGCACTGGACAATGCAAGCGGTACCGCTGCCCTGCTGGAAATGGCAAGGGCTTTCAAAAATGACAAGGAAAAACCCGGGCGAACGATCCTCTTCCTGTCGGTTACCGCGGAAGAGCAGGGACTGTTGGGTTCGGCCTGGTACGCGCAACATCCCATTTATCCTGTCAGCAAAACCGTTGCCGACCTCAACATGGATGTGATCAGCCCCAATGAAAAGACCAACGACGTGGTGATCACTGGCATGGGACAGAACGACCTGGAAGACTATGTGGCCGAAGCGGCAAAAACGCAGGGGAGATACCTCTCACCCGAATCTCATCCCGAAGCGGGTCATTACTTCCGTTCAGACCATTTCAGCCTGGCCAAGGTCGGCATTCCCGCATTGGATGCAAAGGGCGGTATTGATATCACGGGCAAGGGCAAAGAGTATGGGCAAAAGCTGGAGGACGACTATAACAACAATCACTATCATCGTCCTTCGGATGAATACAATCCAAACTGGACCTTTGAAGGAGGCATACAGGACATGGACCTGCTGTTCATGATCGGAAAAAAACTAGCCTCGGAAACCAGCTGGCCAAAATGGAAGCCGGGTTCCGAATTCAAAGCCATTCGCGAAAAGTAGCCGGTACAGATATATGGCCGGCGCATGTTGTATTGTACAACCCCCGCATCCGGGGATGGGCACCCCTGTTGTTTATACACAAGTACCGCAAAATGGGTATTGGCCGCGATTTTTTTTGTTTTTAATTTTAGTTGGTTATTCTACTGATGCCGTGAGATGCTGACCTAATTTGAACACGCATCTTCACCCGGTGAAAACCTGTCTTCCGTTCCCGAAAAATCCGTCTTATTGGCTGAAATCCCTTCGATACATTTTTAATTGGCTGCATCGCTGGCGTAATATTCCAGGCCGGATTCCATCTTCCGCTGATTAAGAACGGCGTGGAACCGGCACCTGGTGAATGCTGAAGATCCTGCAGCCGGATAGCACCCCGCATTGCTGTTTGGAAAAATATTTGTTCACAGATTAACCTTTACAAATGAAAAAGACAGTAATTATTCTCATTGCTTTATCAGCATCTGCACTCGCCGGTTTTGCACAACCACAGGATGTTTCCAACCGTGTTCCGTCGGGTCGTAATGATTTTTCCAACACGCCATTCCTGTCAGGAACGCTTTTTTCGGAGCCCTTACAGGTTACGGGCTTCAACCCGGCTTCAGGGTTCAGCACGCCCGGCATTTCGCTGGCAAATAGCCGTAATGTTGCAGCCGTGGCCACTTCAACCGAAGAGGGCGCGTTCCCCAAAGGGTCTTTTGGGGTCAATGCCGGAATCGGGGTGGGAGATGTGTATTGGGGTACCGGCTATGGAACATCCTCCGGGGTAGCGCCCACTGCGATACTTGAATACGCCGTGACCGACAAGTTGGGAATAGGGAACATTGGTGCGGGGTTGATTGTCAGCTATGCTTCCACGAAGTACAACGACGGGTCTAATACATATACTTATTCCGCCACCCTGGTGGGTCTTCGCGGACTATATCACTTTATGATCAATAACGATAAAGTCGGAAATAAACTGGATCCTTATGGAGGCGTGCTGCTGGGATATGTCATTACCAACAATCCGGACATTACCGGCGCTTACAGCGCGCTTACCGGCAAATCGAGTGGATTCATACCGGGTGTGTTTGCAGGGGCACATTATTTTTTCGGGCCGGTATTTGGAGTATATGCAGAATTAGGGTATGAAGCCCTTTTTGTTTTCAATTTTGGCGTATCGTTTAAATTTCATTGAAGGGAAGCAGGCAGGTGAGACGCTCCCGCCGACATGACAATGTAAGCCGGATTATCATTGTAACGCGAGGTCGATGACCGGGTCAACGTTGATGTTGCTGACCACGTTGTCAGGCAGCGAAAACCTTTGTTGCAGGTATTGTGCCGAGTTATAACTAAGCCATACCTGTTTTTCCGCGTCCTGCCAGCTCAGGGCTTTTAACGGAAGATCCAAGGCCGATAAAGGCACTGCCTTCATGAGCGGCGTGCCTGCTTTTGGGTTGCCAAATATCAGCAGTTCGATGGGTGAAAGTTCCAGTCCAACCTTTGCCGCCTCGGCCCGTTGGTCGATCCGGGCAAATATGGTTACGCCCTTCCCCTCGAGAATCTTCTGCAGCCGGTCGATGGTTTCCTTTACGCTGTACTTGCTGGGTTTGCTGATGACTCCCTGCGGGTTTGCATCCATGGGAAATAATTTTAACGGGGGAAAAAATAAAGCGGTCAGCCCGGCAGCGGCTGCCCGCTGCATGAATTCTTTCCTGCTGGTAATACGGTGATCGTCTGACAAGCCTGGGTTTTTAGTTCGAAATCCGGTACAAAAGTACTGATGCTTCTCAAATCCTACCAAACAAGTAAAGATATGCCCGCATCACGCCTGGTCCGCCGAATCCGCCTCAGGCGGAGTAGGCGGGTCCTCCATTCCCCAATCTTTTGAATTTTCAATTTTATTCAGTAAATTATAATTGAATGACGTGATTGCCTGCGCTTCCAAAAGAATGACCCATGACGAATAGCCCCGAGAGGAATGAAGGAAAGAACGATTTAAGTGACGAGCTTTGGAAAAGCCGTTCGCGCTATGACTCCTTATTTGAACAGGCCTCGGACCCGATCATGATCACGGACCGGAA
>DATJYH010000396.1:0-12699 GCA_035499675.1 Puia sp. | reverse complement strand
GTGAACATTTTTATACTGTGTGCTATTGGTGCCACCCTGTTCCTGGGAGGCTGGATGCCCTTTCATATCGGGAACTGGAAGGAATTTAACCATGTGATGGACTATATCCCATCCTCGCTGTGGTTTATCGGGAAAACCTTTTTCCTGATATTCGTGATCATGTGGTTCCGGTGGACTTTTCCGCGACTGCGGATCGATCAGTTGCTAAACCTGGAATGGAAATACCTGTTGCCGATTGGCATGTTCAACCTGTTGCTAGTGACCCTGTGCGCCATCCGGGGATGGCATTTTTAAATTTTGTAACAGTGGAAAAAAATAGCAAATTCATGGTAGGATTGTTTTTGGCCTGGTAATCATGTTTTTAAAGGAATACATATCGGATGTCTTTAATGCTGTCAGATCCCTGCTGAAGGGAATGAAACTGACGGGTTATTATTTTACGCATCGCAAGGAAATCATTACACACGAGTACCCGGACAACCGGGATAAACTGCAACTGCCTGAGCGCTTTCGCGGTGAAGTGGTGATGCTCCACGATGAGCATAACGAGCATGCCTGTACGGGTTGTACGGCCTGTGAACTGGCCTGCCCCAATGGTACCATCAAAATCATCACCAAGTTCGATGTGAGCCCGGACGGGAAAAAGAAAAAGGCACTGGACACTTTCATATATCATCTTGAACTCTGCACCATGTGCAACCTTTGTATTGAGGCCTGTCCTACCAGCGCCATCAAAATGGCTCAAAATTTCGAACATAGTGTATACGATCGCAGCAAACTCACCAAAAAACTGAATATGCCGGGATCCAAAATCAGGGAGGGTGTTGAATGATGAGCGCCTCTGCCCTTTTCTTCTACCTGATATCCGCGTTTATCCTCGGGACTGGTTTACTGGCCGTAACCACCCGCAAAATATTTCGCGCCGCCATCTGGTTGTTGTTTTCCCTGGTCGGCATTGCGGGGTTGTTTTTTTGGATGCAGGTAGAATTTATCGCAGCGGTTCAGATCGTGGTGTATGTGGGCGGGATCGTGGTACTGATCATATTTTCCATTTTCCTGACGCAGAAAACGGGCAGCGAAATGCCGGGACCGACGCCGGGGCGAACCGTGCTGGCCATCCTGGCTTCAGTGGCTGGCTTTGTGCTGAGCTTTGGTCTGATCCGCCAGTATGGATTTACCGGCACCGGTGGCAAATCCATGTCCCTTTCCGTTGGTGATGTAGGCAGCCAGCTGATCAACACCGGTCAATACGGGTATGCATTACCGTTTGAAGTGGTCAGTGTGTTGCTCCTGGGAGCCATGGTGGGATGTATTGTGATTGCGATGAAGAGATAGCCTGGAGTCGGGGGAAGGATATGAGATCCGGGATGCGGGATGCGGGCGGGAATAGCAACCTGTTAATAAATAAATGTGTTGCGAGTTGGGCAGAGAGACGGCCATCGGTCATCAACCATCGTACAACGCAAAAACAAAGAAAAAACGAATCAACATAAACAATGTCCCAGGTCCCCCTGATACATATTTTATTCGTGAGCACGGCCTTGTTTTTTATCGGCGTGTATGGACTGCTGACGCGCCGGAATATGATCACCATGCTGATGGCCGTCGAATTGATCCTGAATAGTGTGAACATCAATTTGGTAGCATTTAACCGGTATCTATACCCGGAACGGTTGGGTGGTGTTTTCTTTACCATTTTTATTATAACAATCGCGGCGGCGGAAGCAGCCACCGCCATCGCCATCATCATCAACCTGTACCGGAGCCATCATTCTATTGATGTGGAAGATGCGGAAGAGATGAAGGAATGAGGGGAGTTGGGAGTCACGCCTGTGCCAGGGCTACCGCGGACACAGTCTGTCAACTGTTAACTGAATACGGCATCACCATTATGAGTTACTACACATACATCATCTGGATCCTCGCTCTTCCATTAGGAAGTTTTGTGCTGCTGGGCATCTGGGGGAGGAAGTACCTGGGGAGATGGTCGGGAGCCATTGGCAGCCTCGTATTACTTCTGTGTACGGCACTATCCCTGTATACTGCCTTCTCCTATTTTTTGAAAGAAGGCCGGGTTCATGATGTATACCGGCCAATTGTTGTCTGCAGCTATACCTGGCTTCGCTTTTCCCCGCATGTTTCCATTGATATGGGATTGCTGTTGGACCCGATATCGGTGATGATGATTGGGATCATCAGTTTTGTGTCGCTGATGGTACATCTGTTTAGTCTTGGGTACATGAAGGGCGAGGAAAGATTTGCCACCTACTATGCTTTTCTTTCGCTTTTCACATGTTCCATGCTGGGATTGGTATTATCCTCCAACATTTTCCAACTCTATATTTTCTGGGAACTGGTGGGCATCTCCTCCTATCTGTTGATTGGTTTTTACTTCGACCGGCCATCTGCCGTGGCTGCTGCTAAAAAGGCGTTTATTGTTACCCGGTTTGCCGACCTGGGATTGCTGATCGGGATCCTGATCCTGGCCTTTTATGGGGGCACACTCGACTTCCATGAACTGATTGGAAAATTATCCAATCCAGCTTCTCCCGAATGGATACAAATTGCCGGGGCCTCGTTTATGGGTGTTTCCGTGCTCACCTGGGGACTGACCCTGATATTTATTGGCGGCGCCGGAAAATCAGCGATGTTTCCCCTGCATATCTGGCTGCCGGATGCCATGGAAGGCCCCACACCGGTGTCGGCCCTCATCCATGCCGCTACCATGGTGGTGGCCGGGGTATACCTGGTAGCCCGGCTGTTCATGGTCTTTATAACGGATACACCTACCCTCCATATGGTGGGGTACACCGGTGCTATTTCGGCATTGCTGGCGGCAACGCTTGCCTGCGCGCAGACGGATATCAAAAAAATACTGGCTTATTCCACCATCTCACAGATCGGGTTCATGATGCTCGCACTGGGTGTATCAGGAGTGGGCGGAGAACAGGGGTTGGGATATATGGCTTCGATGTTCCATCTTTTTACGCACGCCTTTTTTAAGTCACTGCTATTTCTCTGCGCCGGCGCCATCATTCACGCAGTTCACAGCAATGAAATGAAAGACATGGGCGGGTTGGTGAAGCTTATGCCGCTTACGCACACCTGCTTTTTAGTCGGCTGCCTGGCCATTGCCGGGATACCGGGTTTTTCAGGTTTCTTTAGCAAGGAAGAAATTTTATCAGCGGCCTTTACCTCTGACAAACTCATTTACGGGCTGGCCCTGTTTACTTCCGGGCTGACGGCCTTTTATATGTTCCGTTTGTATTTCTCTGTTTTCTGGAACAGGAAATCGACGCTGCATCTCCACCACGGAGAGGGTTCCCTGTCCATGCGATTTTCATTGCTGGTCCTGGCCTGTTGCGCATTGACTGCCGGCTTTGTTCCCTTCTCTTACTTTGTGACCTCTGATGGCAAACCATTGGATACTCATATCAACCTGGCATTTTCGATCGCACCCGTTTCCCTGGCCATTGCCGGCATCGGCCTGGCAGCCTTCCTGTACCGGAAGGCCAATGACCGTCCGGCGGCCATCGCGAAATCTATGGGGTCATTTTATCGATTCGTATACCGGAAATTTTATTTCGACGAAATATATCTTTTCATCACCCAAAAAATCATTTTTCAACTGATCGGCAGACCCGCGGCCTGGTTTGATAAACATGTGGTGGATGGCCTGATGAACACATTGGCTGGCATAACAGCGGGCATATCCAGGATGATCCGCGGTTTCCAGTCTGGTAAAGTGCAGCAATATGCGTTGTACTTTTTCGCGGGGATCGCCGGCCTGACAGCATTGCTTATTTATTGGTGGAAATAATAACCAGCATGACCCTGTTACCTCTTTTACTGATCCCATTGCTGACAGCCCTGGCGGTGCTGTTTTGCCGGGGAATAAAACCAGTCCGGACGCTGTCCCTCACCGGCGCTGCGGCTCAATTGCTCTATGCCATACAGGTACTGCGTTTATACGAACAGGAAAGAGCCTCCGGCGATACCTCCCCGATGTTATTCGAATACAACCAAAGCTGGTTCCGCCCGCTGCATATCCATTTTCACCTGGGTGTGGACGGTATTTCGCTGGCCATGATCCTGCTCACGGCATTTGTTGTATTGGCCGGTATCCTGGTGTCCTGGGATGTTACCGCCCGGAGCAAAGAATTTTTCTTCCTGCTTCTTTTTCTCAGCCTGGGGGCCTATGGATTTTTTATGTCCCTCGATCTTTTTACCCTTTTCTTTTTCCTGGAGCTGGCGGTCATCCCGAAATACCTGCTCATTGGCATCTGGGGCAGTGGTAAAAAAGAATACAGCGCCATGAAACTGGCGCTGATGCTGATGGGTGGATCCGCCCTCGTGTTTGTCGGACTGCTCGGGATCTATTTCAACAGCAGCGGACAGGGCGCATCAGGCTTTGATTTTTTACAGATCGCGCATGAAAAACTGCCGGCCGGCGTACAACAATTTTTCTTTCCCTTTCTTTTTACCGGTTTTGGCATTTTTGGCGCGCTCTTTCCTTTTCATACCTGGGTGCCCGATGGTCACTCCTCCGCCCCCACAGCGGCCTCCATGTTCCTGGCAGGCATATCTATGAAGCTGGGGGGGTATGGTTGTTTGCGTGTTGCCACCTACCTGATGCCGGATGCCGCCCATAATTATTCCTGGATCATCGTATTGCTTTCCACGATTGCTATAATCTATGGGGCATTTGCGACCATGATGCAGCAGGACCTAAAATACGTCAATGCCTACTCCTCTGTCAGCCATTGCGGTTTTGTTTTGCTGGGTATCGGCATGCTGACGCCAGCATCCATCATGGGCGCCGTATTGCAAATGGTATCCCATGGCCTGATGACGGCACTTTTCTTCGCTGCCATCGGCATGATCTATTCGCGTACGCGTACCCGCATGCTGAAGCAATTGGGGGGGCTGTTAAAGATCATGCCTTTTATTTCAACGGCTTTCGTGCTGGCGGGTCTGTGCTCACTCGGCCTGCCTGGTTTGAGTGGTTTTGCAGCAGAAGTCACCATATTTGTGGGCTCCTGGCAACATGCCGGCGACTGGTACCGCCTGGCCACCATCCTGTCCTGCGCTTCCATTGTAGTGACGGCGGTGTATATCCTGCGGGCCGTGGGGCAGACCATCATGGGGCCGCTGGCCAACCCGGCGTATGCTGCGCTTAGTGATGCCCGTTGGAATGAGAGGATGGCGGCTACGCTGCTGGTTATCGGCATCGTAGTGGTTGGGGTGGCACCCTTCCTGCTTACAAAGCTGATAGCACCGGGGACAGAACTGATTATTCAACAAATTGCCGGTGCAGCCCGGTAAAACGTATGCAGACCATGCTCAACCAGATTTTTACATTGATGAGGGCCGAATGGATGCTGACGCTCATCATTTTTATTTTGCTGTTCATTAAGGTTGGCAGCAACGGATGGAAAAAGGAGCCGCTGCTGAACCTCATCATGCTGTTGCTGCTGGTCAATTTCCTGGCCGGATTTTTTTCCTGCCCAAATGGTTCCCTTTTTGGAGATATGTACCGCAGCAGTGCCCTGACCAACCTGGAAAAAAATATGCTCAATGGGGGTACCCTTATCATTTCCATGTTGGCCTACCCATGGCTCCAACATCAGGAACATGTTGAGGAATTCTTCCTCCTGCTGCTCTCCACCCTCCTGGGCATGTTCTTCATGATCTCCAGCTACAACCTGCTCATGTTTTACCTGGGGTTGGAATTGTCGACCATCCCGCTGGCCGCCCTGGCTAATTTTGACCTCGCTAAAAGAAAATCCTCCGAAGCAGCTTTTAAATTTATTATCTCGTCTGCTTTTTCGTCCGGCCTGTTGTTGTTTGGCATATCATTGGTATATGGCATAACCGGTTCTCTCGGGTTTGGCGATATTGCACAACATGCAGACAGCAACCCGTTGCTACTCTTCGCATTCATCCTGTTGTTTGCCGGTTTTGGCTTTAAGATTTCGGTAGTACCCTTTCACCTGTGGACGGCTGATGTATACGAAGGTTCGCCGGTGGCGATTACCGCTTACCTGTCTGTGATCTCCAAAGGCGCGATATTTTTTGTATTGGTCCCGGTGCTGTACACGGTTTTCAAGCCCTTGTCGGAAACCTGGTACCGAATGCTCTTGCTTTTATCGATACTGACCATGCTGACGGGTAACCTGTTCGCACTGCGACAGCAAAACATGAAACGCCTGTTGGCCTTTTCCTCCATAGCACAGGTGGGGTTTATCCTTGTAGGCATCAGCGGAAGTTCGAAAATGGGAAGTGCTTCGGTCGTCTATTTTATATTGATTTATATATTTTCCAATCTTGGTGCCTTTGGCGTGGTAGCCGTGATCAGCGCGCTGACCGGCAAGGAAAACCTCGGGGACTACAAAGGATTGTATCACTCAAATCCTGCACTGGCCTGGATGCTGGCGATATCCCTTTTCTCACTGGCCGGGATCCCACCCGTAGCCGGCTTCTTTGGAAAATTTTTTCTGTTGATGGCCGGTGCCGGTAAAGGCAACTATGGTCTGATTATCATCGCCGCCCTGAACATGATCGTTTCTTTGTATTATTATCTCAACGTGGTCAGGGTTATATTGATGGACAAAAACGACGAACCCCTGGCGAAACTGAACCTGGCCCTGTGGCCCCGGCTCGCGCTGTGGGTTTGCATGGCGGGGATGATCATCACCGGGTTGGCCGGAAGTATTTACGATTATATTTATTCCCTGAGCACCGGCTTTTAAAAAAAATTGCATGGCCATCAACCAAAATCATACAGCCGAAGAGTTAAACGGGATCAAGTGCGCGGTGGTGGAAAAAAATGCATCCGCTGAAAGGGCTGCCTTTCTAAAACAGCTCCTCGAGTTCAACCATTATACTGTTGTGCTGGCGCCCAGTCCTCCCCCCAAAGCGGCACCGCCCGCTGCTGCACCGGCCGGCGATACCGCGGATACTCCTGCACCCCCGGCTCCACCTGCTCCGGAAACATTTACGGTTGGGGTCACCGATGTGATTTTCAATCCCATCAATGCCATTTTCGGAAGATTGCTGAAGGCACCGGGCGGCCATGTGGTAACACTGGCTTATTGGAAGCAACAGGACCCCGAATCTCATGATGAGACCCCCTATTTTGAATCCGGGAAGAAGAATTGAGTGCCCGTCGCTTTTTAGCAAGACTTTAATATTAGGATAATTTCCCGTTAGTAGTTTTGTGGTGCGTCTATGAAACATCGTACAGCCACTTATCGCTGGATTAAGATCGGCGCCCGCGTTCTGGGCATCCTCCTGCTCCTCTTTATCATCGCCTGTTTTGTGTTTGACCACTATGTACAGTTCCGCATGAACGATGAGGAAATGCTTTCCTTTTTTCAACAAAATAAGTTGAAGGGAGAAGTCAGGTATTATGCAAAAGATGGCAGAAGGATCCGTTACATTGCAGTAGGCAATGACAGTTTACCCGCTGTTTTATTCATCCACGGATCACCCAGTTCCACCAGTTTCTTTAAGGAGTACTTCAGGGACAGCACTTTTTTGCAGAAATTCAAAATGTATGCGGTTGACCGGCCGGGTTACGGCGGTTCTGGTTTCGGAAAACCTGAACCATCCATTCAGAAACAGGCCGACATGATCCGCCCCATCCTTGAAAGCCTGAACAAGGTCAGACACCCGGTAATCGTGGTAGCTGCTTCCTATGGATCCTCGGTTGCCTGCCGGCTGGCTATGGACAATCCCGGGCTGGTAGACGGCCTGGTGCTCATCGGCCCTTCGCTGGCCCCGGACCAGGAAAAAACCTACTGGTTTACGCCGGTCATCGAAAATCCCCTGATCAGCTGGTTTATTCCCCGCATGTTTCAATCCGCCAACACGGAAAAGATCCATCATGGCGAAGAACTTGCCAAGATGTTGCCGCTTTGGCAAAACATCAAGGTTCCCGTGATGTATTTGCAGGGCTCCCGCGACAAACTTATCTATACCAGCAATGCATCCTTTGCGGAACAAAAACTTGTGAATGCGCCCTGCCTCGATATTCATTTTTTTGAGGGGTTGCCACATTTCATCGAGTTCAGGGAAAGACCGGTGATCAGGATGAAAATTCTGGAGATGCTGCAACTGGTAAAACCTTACTGAGTTTAAACAGACCGGAAGGCTCGTCAATTTGTTTCAGGACGCCGGGTATCCTTTCTAATATCTCCACAACTTCAGATCCGCTCCCCTGGGAGCACGGCTTTTCACCTCTTCGGCCCATTTTTTTATGTACATCTGGTGATAGCGCAGCCGGCTGATATAGTTGGGTTGGGTATGATCCCCATTCCAGCAATGCTCGGCCCGATCGCCATAGTCCACCTCGAAGTTACAGGCCGGGGGATCCAGTTTCTTCAGCATATCCCCGGGGTGATGACTTCCGACGTTCGGGATGGTTATTTGAAATAAGATTCCGGTATGGACTTCCACAAACCGTGCGACAGATGCCCGGAAAGCAATTCGTAAAGCAGGTAAACAGGCCAGAAAATATAATGAATGATCAACAATAGAATGGAATGATTGTAATACCAACTTACCATGAGTGCATACAAGCCCAGGATAAAATAGGCGACACCGGAATTCCTGTTGTCCATGACCTTGGTTTTTAAAATTGCCCTTCCCTGAAGTTAGCGATTTTCAGGGAACCTTGCGAACAATACCGGGCGGCTGGTTTTGGATTAATAAGCAACCGGGAGCGTTTATATGTATTTAACGATGGCCAACTCCCGGGGCTTTCGCAACCAGCCGCAGATTTCTTAAAAAACGCAGCCATGTGGACCTGCCCAAAATGCCAGCAGACCTTCTATCACAGGAACCAGTCGCATTCCTGCGGCCAATTTTCCGTGGAAGGCTTCCTGGCCGGTAAGACCGATCAATCGAAATCGCTGTTCGAAGCGTTTCTTGAGGCTTATCGTGCCATCGGTCCATTCAGTCTTCACCCTGTCAAGACGAGGATAGCCCTACTTACAAAAATTCGTTTTGCCTCAGTCAATAAACTCGGGGTAAACTGGCTGGACGGACACCTGGTAATGACGGAGCTCCACGACCAGCCAGCCATCTTTTATAAAATTGACAACCTCGGTAACCGGTTTTTTGTCCATCATTTCAGGCTGCACAGCGAGGATGACATCAGCCCGACTCTTCTAAAGTATATGGCCCTCGCGTATAAGGTGGGAAACAGGGAACATATAAAACCTGGCACAACAGGACAAAAACGCCGCGACGACAAAAACAAGCGCAAGGGCAATTCCTGACAGCCAACCAGGTCAAAATGAAGATCGTTTTTCATTTTTACAAGCACAGGGGTCAGTTTGACAAATTCCTGTTTCAGTTCTTAACAGAGCTTTATAATTACCTTGTCTCAAATTCTAAAAGAAAATTAATTGAGTCTTTACTAGAAGACTTGCGAAAAGACCGGCCTCTTTTTTTCTTCAACAAAAAAAATCAGGAACTCATTTATTTGGGTGTTGCATGCTGCAACATTCATCGTCTTTTTAATGCCTTTCCACCCCATCCTTCTTCTGCTGATTTCGAAGGACCCAGTAATCTCAAAATTTATCTGTAGAAGGACCCGATGACCGGCTGTTTTGCAGATAAAACAATCTTTTGTTTCCGATGAGATGGGACGATCTGCCGCACTAGGTTCGCGCTGCTGAATAAAACCGGATTCATATCTTCCCATAAAAAGAATGCCCGCCGAAAAAATATCGGCAGGCATTTTTATCATTAAATCGTTGTTTAGAAATAAGGGAGTATAAAGGGAACGCTTCTTGCATTGGGGCCCGTCCAAACCACCTTCATGTAGTAAGTGCCGGATCCCGGGCAGCTGGTCGGATTGCCAGTGGCATCCAGACCGTAGGTGATGGTGGTAGTGATGTTATCACTTCTCAATATTTCATTTTGACCACCGGTCAGTCTGAAGTCGCATGACTGCAGGATGACCTTGGGTTCCGTGATCAGTGATTCAAAGCTCACACCAAAGCGATTAACACCCCATTCAGCCACATTGGTGTTTGTACCATCTGAGTGAATACCGGTGGTCGTGATCACCACGCCATTGTCGTATGTAAACACACGCTGCTTGGCAACCTGCCAAACCCTGGTAGCACTGTCGGCAAAAGTAATCGACAGGCTGTCCATAATTTTATGCGTGATGCTTTGCAGATTGGGCAGGCTGATCAGGTTTCCACCGCTTACATTGGTCAGGGTCCTTACACCATTCAGCGTAATGGATTTACCATCGGCTACTCTTGTAATGACCAGGTTCGAAATGTTGATGGACACGGATGCACCCTGCTGCTCCCAGTAGGTTCCCTGGGCCATGGAAAGCACTACGCTCCCCGTACGGGTGCGATTTCCCCAGCAATTCGTTCCATTGTACGTGATGGTGATGGTCTTGGGGTTATCAACCGTATCATATACGATGCTGGCATCACAAATCAGGCTGTCGTTGGTGATTCCGCCGGGGCCGTTCGCCTGTTTTACATCGTTCACGGCAACCGTGCCGGGCAAACGGACAATACCAGCCGCAGTACCGTTGGTGCCAGTTTGAGCGCTGAGGGCCAGTGTCACGTCATTGGTGAGATTGTCAGTTTCATTCGACACCATGGATTCATCATCGGCCGAAGTGCTTACATTGTTGTCGGTGGTCGTGTTGTTGTTGCTGGAACTGCTTTTGTTACAGGCAAAAAAGAAAGCCGTGCTGGCCAGCGTCGCTACCATTGCCAGACGGAAAAGGTTTTTTGTTTTCATGTTAATGATTGTTGGTTTTTATTACAGGATGATTGAGATACCCAGCTAAAACGGTAAAAAAATTGGCTTATTTCATCCAATACGCTGATTAACAAATGTTAACTCAGGCCGCAGTTTCATTAACATACGGATATATACAAGATTTTATTCATGCATTCAGCTGCTATAATTGGTTAATCGCCAATAGGTCGAAGAACAAAAACGTTACCAGGAAGACTAATGCGGCCGGCAAAAGATACCTGCAGCTAAAGAAAAGAGACCGATATAAGGGAAATATTTAGAACCTGTTGCCGACGGTCTTTGTCCTGATGCGGCAAAGCAGCATATTGGCTGTTATGTATAGCGTGGAACCATCGCCCCCCCAGGCGCAGTTGGCGGTTGGCTGGGTGATTTCTATCCTGCCCAGCAGTTTTCCGGTTGGAGAGATTACGAGTAAGCCGCCGGGACCCGTTGTAAACAGGTTGCCGTGGCTATCTACTTTCATACCATCGGGCACTCCTTTCAAACCTTGTTTTGACAGGGAGGAGGCATCAAAAAAAAGTTTTCCTGCTCCGAGGGTTCCATCCGCTTTTACTTCGTAGGCCATGATGATGGGCTTGTCGGGATCAGACTGGCCAACGTACAGGATTTTTTCGTCGGGCGAAAAAGCCAGCCCGTTCGGAAGCATATTATCGATCAATAGTGTTACCCGGCCGTCTGTGGAGATGCGATACACCCCCATGATCTTTGTTTCCCGGGATGAATCTTTCTCCCGGTCGGGTAATCCATATGCAGGATCAGTAAAATAATAATCGCCGTTTGATCTTTGAACGATATCATTCGGGCTGTTCAATCGCCTGCCCTGGTAATTGTCTGCCAGGGTTCGTTTTCCCCCACGCGCAAAAGGCATGGAAGAGATGCGGCGGTCGCCATGCTCGCAGGCCACCAATTCGCCTTTAAGATTTATGATCAGCCCGTTGCTTCCCGGTTCCCGGCTATAAGGCAGCTTGCCGGTATACCCTGAAGGTTTTAAAAATTCAGAAATACCCTCACCCTCCTTCCATTTGAAAATCGTGTTTCGCGGAATATCCGAGAACAGGAGATAGCCACCCTGTTTCACCCATACCGGTCCTTCCGACCACATAAAACTATCGGCAAGCACTTCAATTTTTGCGTCCCGGGCAATCAGGTCATTGAATTGTGGGTCCAGGGAGATGATCTGCCCGATATTTTTTTGCTGGGATAATGCCGGGATGGCCATACAGGAAGCCAGCAGCAGAAGGAGGTTCTTTTTCATGTAACGATATTACAAAAAACAGAATTGATAATCAACATCCTGTTACATCACAGAAAAATCAATTTGTCAACAGCATTTTTAATCATGAAAATGACAGATTTCTTCATCTATTCATAACATTATGGTAATAACTTTTTCAGCTAAGCTGTTTAGTTTCAGGAAACCGTTTAGCCATGTCGTTGCTCCAATGGATAGACAGAATTGACAAGGTCCTGTTGGTGATGATCAACCACGATAGTGATCATGCCCTGCTGGATAATGTGATGCTCGCCCTGAGAAATCCTTACACCTGGGTTCCTCTTTATGTGTTCATGTTGTGGTATGTGTTGACAAGGAGAAAAAGCGACGCCCTCCCGTTTATTTGTCTCAGCGTACTGACCTTTGCCATTACCGACAGCGTTACTGCTTCTGTATTAAAACCATTTTTTGAGAGACCCCGCCCCTGTTGCGACCCGGCACTCCAGGGCGCTGTGAGAGCGCTGGCGGATTGCGGAGGATACAATTCATTCCCTTCATCGCACGCTGCCAATCATTTCGGACTGGCCACTTTCTGGTTTTGGTCGCTGTGGCTGATGACCGGAAAAAAATGGAGATGGCTGTGGGTTTGGGCCATTGCCATCTGCTATGCACAGGTGTACGTA
>DATJYH010000395.1:0-5320 GCA_035499675.1 Puia sp. | reverse complement strand
GAAAAATGATGATCTATGGGTACTCCCGCGATGGCGCTAAGTCGCAAAGCGGCTATGCTTCCTCCTACGACATTTACGGATTGTTCTTTACAAGAGATGCATTCGACAGGTACCGGCTATCGAAGGAGGACTATGCCCTGCTGAAAGAGCAGGAGGACAAGTCCAAGGATACCAGCAGCGCGAAAACCGCCGAGGATAAAAAAGGAAAAAAGACTGATAGTGCAAAGAAAGATACCGTTAAACCCATCCAGGTTGATTTTGACAACCTGAGCGACCGGAAAGCAAGACTGACCATTCAGTCGGCCGATATTGCTGACATGACGCTCTCAAAGGATGGCAGCAAGTTGTTCTACATGGCCAGTTTTGAAAAGGGCTATGACCTGTGGGTAACCGAACTCCGAACACGTGATACGAAACTCCTGGCAAAAGTAGGCGCCAGGAATGCGGCACTGGAAATGTCGGCCGATGGGAAAAGCCTCTTCCTGCTTGCGGGTGGACGCATTTCAAAAATCGATCCTGAAAACGGCAAGATGGAGCCCGTGGGAATCAGCGGGGAAATGGTGCTCCGCCAGGCTGATGAAAAAGCCTACATTTTTGACCATATGTGGCGACAGATCAAAGAGAAGTTTTATGTGGAAGGACTGCATGGGGTAGACTGGAATTTCTATTATTCGGAATACAAAAAGTTTGTTCCCTATATCAACAACAACTATGATTTTGCGGAAATGGTGAGCGAAATGCTGGGCGAGCTGAACGCCTCGCATACCGGTTGTTACTATTTTGGCAGTACCATGGAAAACCCCGACCAGACAGCCGGCCTGGGTGTTTATTATGACTATGGATTTAAGGGACCGGGCTTAAAGATTGCGGAAGTGGTCGACGAAGGTCCGCTGGATAAAAAAGTGTCGAAGATAAAGGCCGGGGATATCATTGAAAAGATAGATGACATTCCCATTACCGCTGACGTGGATCATTATAAATTGTTGAACCGTAAAGCAGGTAAACTTACCCTCCTGTCGATCTACGACCCGGCAGCCGGTAAACGATGGGAGGAGACGATGAAACCCATTTCACTGGATGCTGAATATGAACTGCTGTACAACCGATGGGTCAGGAACCGGCGGAAGGAGGTGGACTCACTCTCCGGGGGACGGCTCGGATATGTGCACGTCCGGGGTATGAATGACCGCAGCTACCGGGTGGTCATCGACGAAGTGCTGGGAAAGAGCATCGGCAAAGATGCCCTGGTAGTGGACACCCGCTTTAACGGCGGAGGCAATCTGCATGAGCAACTCTCGGATTTTCTCAATGGGAAAAAATATTTCGATATTATTCCACATGGGCAGTTGGTAGGGTATGAGCCCTACGACAAATGGATCAAGCCATCTATTGTTGTCATCAACGAATGCGATTATTCCGATGCCCATCTTTTCCCGGTAGCCTATAAATTGAAGAATGTCGGCAAAACCATCGGCATGCCGGTGGCGGGTACCGGCACTTTTGTATGGTGGGAGGAACAGATTGATCCCAACCTGGTATTCGGGATTCCGCAGGGTGGGTGGAAGACGCCCGATGGAAAATTCTGTGAAAACAACCAGCTCGAGCCCGATATAAAAGTTCCCAACCAGCCCGAATTGTATCCCTACGGAAGGGATGAACAGATTGAACAGGCTGTGAAACAGCTGTTGAAAAAGTGAACAAACTGTGCCACACCTCTGATCGGCCACTGAATGCTGGCAGCGATTTTCAGGTGTGGCACACGTACCAGCTATGTCATCCAACTTTTTTTATATCATCGAACTGCTGGGCACCTTCGCCTTTGCCGTGTCAGGTGCCTTTGCTGCCATGCAGAAAAAACTGGACCCATTTGGCGTATTGATCATCGCCTTTGTGACCGCCATCGGCGGTGGTACCATCCGGGATCTGCTGATTGGTTCACTGCCCGTTGGATGGCTGTCTAAACCAGACCTCGGACTGGTCATTTTTGTGGCGGTAATCGGTTCCATGTTTTTTGGCAGGCAGCTCCGACTCATGAACCGCTTGTTATTTATCTTTGACGCACTTGGTCTGGGCTTGTTTACCATGGCGGGACTTCAGAAAGGGATCGATTACCACCTGGGGCCCGCGGTGTGTACGGCACTGGGTATCCTAACGGGCTGTTTTGGCGGCGTGATCCGCGATGTGATGCTCAACAACCTGCCCTTGATCTTTCACAGGGAGATCTATGCCTCGGCCTGTGTGGTGGGTGCAGTATTGTATTTTTTGCTGAAATCCTGGTCTGTTTCGCCCGAAGTGGCGAATGTTGTTTGCATGGTTGTCATTAGTTCCGTACGTATCCTGGCATTCCGGTTTAACTGGTCGCTTCCGAAGATATATTTGAAGGAATGATTTTATCTATTTTTTTATTTCATAGCGCAATTCCACCAGCCCGTTTTTATAAGCGGTAACATCGCACAGGTGCAGCGGTTGTTCCTGTCCGATCTGATCAAAAAACGGCGTTCCGTCCCCCAGGATAATCGGTATCACCGTCATCCTTATTTCATCCGCCAGGTGTAAGCGAATGAAATCTTTCGCCAGCACGGCACCGCCCAGAAGCCATACATTTTTGCAGACCGGTTTTAGTCGCTCATGTACCAGCCTGGTCAGATCACCGGAATACAGTTCAATATTTTTCCTTGTAACCGGCAGGTTTCTGTGTGTTACCACAATGGTCGGTGTGTCGCCATAGGCCCAGCCATACAATGTTGACAGTTCCAGGGCATGTTCATAGGTCCGCGCGCCCATAATATAGCTGTCAATTGCCTGGAGAAATTGTTCTGCGTCTTCACCGGTTACGCCTTTTTCATAGTGGTCAGTTGTATCAAACCACGAAACACTATTGTCTTTTTTGGCAATCATTCCATCGAGACTTGAAACCATGTGAATCGTTAACCTGAAGTCGCTTGCAGCCATTTATCGGAATCTGTGGTTGAAGGATGGGTTTATTTGAATGTCTGCTAAAATACCAAAAGGATGGATAAGACGGCGTAAATTCTTACCGGTTGCAAGGTTCAGGTGTCTGCATCCAGGATTGACGAATAAGCGTCGGTGCTTATTCATGAATTCATGGGACCACTTCGGTTCGGGGGATGATCTGAGACATGCATCGCCAATTCCTTCCATGGGAAATGGGAATTTTATTGATTTAAAGGATTTGTTTAGGTGCTTCCGATTTTAAAGACTACCTTCCATGAGTATTGAGATATACAGCATCAAGTATTCGATTCGCTTCTCTCTTCGCTCCATCGATACGTTTCCCTTACTTTTTATTGCATTGCTCAGTGAGTGTTAATCTTTAAATTATTATTATTATGAACATGTATGTATCAAACCTGGGTTTACAGGTAACGGACGAAGAATTGAAGTCTATGTTTAGTAAGTACGGTGAAGTAACTTCTGCAAAAGTGATTACCGATAGAGAAACCGGAAAGTCGAGAGGATTTGCATTTGTTGAAATGCCCGATCATGCGGCCGAAAATGCGATGCAGGAGATGAACGGACCTCACCCGGACGGGAAGGCTATTTCCGTTTCCAAGGCCAGGGTAAAATCGGAAAGCGGCTCGTTCCAGCGCAACCGGGGCAACGGCTTGTAGTCAATAAAATCCGCAAGAAATGTAACATAAAGCTTCCGGAATATATTTCCGGAAGTTTTTATTGAATTTTCGATATCCCGGAGGATCGTTGTATACGCTTCGTGCTGTTTGAAGGCCAGTCAGCGGCTGAAAAAATGGGCTCGGTGCGGGGCTTAAAATAGTTCCTCAGGGAGCTCGCTCACGGAAATGATCTTTCCGTCAAAGGTAGTCTTGTCAAGTGAAATGATCGCTTGCCTGGCCTGCGCTAATTCGGGCATGCAGACCTTCCCCGTTCTTAGGGACCGGCCGTTCATCGAATTTCTATTCACCGACGCATAGTCGACATGGCCAAATTGAAAGAACAATTTTCTTAATTCGGTGTCAGTTGTATTTAAGCTGATATTAGAAATCCTGATATTCATGAATATCTTATTTGGTGGCTATTTTAGTGAATTCCTGGCCATTAAAGATCCGTGATAGATTTAGATCCTTCGATCGCCTGTATTCTTCCATCTTGTTTACGGTTACGATACGCCAGAAATTTTTTTTCTTCAACTCAAAAAAGTCAGGTGCTTTTATAAATATGCCCTCCACTGTTCTTGCTTTTAGAAAGATCCTGGTGAAGCAGTCTGGTTCGGAGTCAATGAAACGTTCTATCTGCTCAATGGTCATAATGAGATTTTTTTTGTTTTCCTTAAGAAAGGAGCTTTAGCCGTAAGCGGCGTTTTATTGCGTCATCCGATTCTGCAATGCCTTTCTCGAAGGCAAAACGCAGCGACCGGCCGGCGGAAGAAAAGTTACCGGATGTGCCTGGATACCCTCCGTCATACCGCCGCTACATCCACATAAGCATTCATGAAAAGAATATGATTCAACTTTCTGATCGCGCTTTTTGCACTCAGTATATCCATCTCAATAAAACCAAAGCCAAGAGAACGTCCGGTTTTCTCATCGCGTACGATATGCGACAATCGCACACTGCCAAAAGGCAGGAACAAATGGGCCAGTTGATGCGCCGTAGTCATTTCACTTAAATTGCCGATGTAGATCTGCATAATAATAAATTAAATGAGGGAACTTATATGTGCGAACTGAAGATAGGGTGAACCGGCAGATCAGACTATAAGATTTGAACAAAGGACATAAGGTACACTTTTATCCCGGTATCGGCAAATATTCTGTCAGTCTTAAAATGTTAATGCCCGGTCCATGGGATTATTTATTAGGTCGTCCGGATTATAAGGGCTACCTTTCAATGAATATTGGCATATACAACATCAAGTATTCGATCCGCATTCTCTTCTTTCCATTCGTTTCCTTACTTTTTATTGCATTGCACAGTAGTTTTAATCCTTTAACTGGTTGCCGGGTAACTGACGAAACTGGCCAAAAGGCGGCGAAAGGATTGGATGTAACTGACCCCGCAGCTAAATGACGGTCTGCAGTAGCCGAAATATAAAGCCTTCAGATCATTCGTCGGAGGGCTTTTTGAATTTTGGATCATTCGTGAGTTTCATATTCTTCGCCTCGTTCGAATGCGGCATACGCAGCGCGGGTCTCCTGCAAAATATCATCCGGGAGTCTGTCCATTTTCAGCTTTTCCCAGGAGATGTTAGCGGGAACAAATTGGCTGAGGTTCTGGTGATGGTTCCGCAGGTAATCGCGTGTTTCCGAAGGCCAGCGTGGCTGTTCCTTTTCGAAAAAGCCGA
>DATJYH010000394.1:0-4365 GCA_035499675.1 Puia sp. | reverse complement strand
AGTTCAGATTACCAGTCTCTGGTTTGACAGAAGCTCTTATTGCTTCTCCTTTGCCCAGTGTACCACCTGCTGCAACGAGCTGCTGAAATAGAAAAGTATTTTGGCAATGCAAAATCGGCTATGACGAAATCGTCCCGGTGATGATCTCCCTGCTGTATCACATGGCTGATACAGGTAGTATATTTTCTTTTCATGCGCGTCATTTTGCCAGATGGGTAACTAGCACACCCAATACATGATCTCTTTTGCTTCCTTGATAAATGCCAGCACTTTTTCCCTGATCATGTCCCGCACTTTTCTTGTTTCCGCCAACACTTCTTCCTGTGTTCCGGACAGGGCCGATGGGTCGGGGAATGACCAGGCCACTCTCTTAACCCGCCCCGGAAAAATGGGGCATTGCTCTGCGCTTGCTTCATCGCATACGGTAACCACGGCATTGTATCTTCTTCCCTGCTTAAAAAAGTCGAAAACGCTCTTGGTTTGGTTTTTGCTGATATCGATGCCAACTTCAGCCATCACTTTTACCACATTGGGGTTAAGCCTGCCGGCTTCCAGTCCCGCGCTTTCGGCTTCAAATTCTTCTTTACCATACTGGTTCAAAAAAGCTTCAGCCATCTGGCTCCTGGCGGAGTTGTGGATGCAAACGAATAACACTTTATACATAGCCCCGGGGATTATGGTTATCAATCTGTTTATTGCAATAATACGATAGATGAGGGCAAAAAAATTAACAACAGCTCCCGTCCGGCTTCACATCTACAAAAAACAGGTCTAATTCCTTTTTATACCTGGCCCAGGTTTCCTGATCGATGCAATAGCAAATGCTGGTTCCTTCAATGGTACCCTTTATCAGTCCAACATTTTTTAATTCTCTCAGATGCTGGGATATGGTTGGCTGGGCAAGGCCGAGTTCATCCACCAGGTCATTGCAGATGCAGGCGTTTGCCTTTATCAGGGTTTGTAAAATAGCAATGCGTGCAGGATGGGCCAGGGGCTTCATCATGGTGGCCAGTTTATTCTGCCTGGCGGTAAATATCTCTGTTTTTGTAGCACCCATATCAATCGCAATATTACGATGAAAGGATTTCCCGCCAAAATTTTTTTCCGCCGCCTGACGGGTGGATGCCTGGCTAATGTTTAATGTGTTCCACTAACGGTGAAATAGGCAGTGGTATATCCCATCCTGCCCTGCACATTGATGCCCTGGATCATAATAACATACCTGCCCGGCAGATCCGACGAAAAGAAACTGATATTCCTTTCCCCTGATTGATCAGTCATAAGATCAGGAGCCCAATACAGCAATCGTCTGAAATCGGGCAGCCTGCTCTCGAGTAACTCCTTTGTATCGTAGGAGGGTGCATAGAATTCTCTCTGCGCCTGCAGACCCTGATAATCTATGACAGCAATGTGCGGATCCAATTCAAAATTCTGCATGTTGCCATCATAGGTTACAAAACTCAGGATGCCGCCATAGGAATTATTGCCATAATAGTAGGTACTGGTAACAACATCGAGTCGTTTTACCTTTAACGGATCATATTCAAAGACCCTGTTTATATCCACCGGAACAGCATCCAACAATACCAGGGGACCGGGTTCAAGCGGCACATGCTCCCTGTTTTTATCCCAGACCCAGACCTCAAACTTTCCGCCCCTGTTCCTCACGCTGATCGGCTGAACATATTCCCGCAACACCTCTTCGATGGTCGTGAACCGCACATAGTTGTCCAGCAGGTAGCTGATATCGGGTTTTCCATAAAATGGCAGGGTGTCGATGGGCGGCAGGTAAAATTTATCCATCTTGTTTTTAACATACCTGCCCTGGATTAACAAGGCGGCATTATAATCAGCTAAAGCAGTTGAATCAATGGTTGTGGTGGAAAAGGGAGAAAGGGGCTTGTTCGAAAATGCTCTGGCAAAGGGGGATTGGATCTCTATCCGCAAAAAACTGTCCTGTAGATGCTGTGGTTGTATCACCAGTTCAGCATTTGTATAAAAATCCTTCATATCAAATCTCAATCCCCCATTTGTATCGCTGGTAGCAACGCCCAGCTGGGCACGGGTTCCCGGCGCGGAAATATAGGCGCCATAATTTCTTGCGATTGTGCGGGTGGCCGTGTCAAGTATATTTCCCTCGACCAGGTGCCCCGCGTATTCGGGAAGAAACCTGATGACCGGCTTTTTATTTTGAAGAACATCCTCCCAGCGGAATCTTCTCCAGCCCTGGGTCAGCATTAAATTATCGGCCAGGATTTCCCGGTCATTGTTGCTGTCATCGAAATAATAACCCGGCGACGCTACCGGTTCCTGCAGGTCGGAGCTCAGCAGTAAATAATTTTCAATATTTATGGGATCGACTTTTTGTAAGGAATCGATTTTATAGACAGCCATGGACAGGTCCGCCGGTTCAAAACCCCGTGTTGAATCAGTATGGATGCCGAGGGTTATTTTCTCCCTCGTGCTGTATTTCTCCTGATCTGTAGAGGCTGTGATCTGTAATTTTTGTTGAGGATTTTTGAAGTAAAGTCTTTCGCAAACCGGGATTTTTTTTGAATTGAAAATGGTAAATACGCTGATGCCATCTCCGATTCCTTCTTTTTTGATGCTGAACCTGGCCACACCGCTGTTTAGTTTGCCCCTTTGTACGGACTTGAGCACGCCCCTGGTATGCGCTACAAGGTATACCTCGTCTCCTGAAAAATCAGTTCCCTTGGCACGCAGCGTGATGGTCAGCTCATCTGCGGAACTGTCTGCCAGCTGCATCACGATCCCATTGTCAAAGGCCGCTGGCAAAGGCTGGACAATTTTCCCGCCGCCCTGTAATGCTATAACTGCCTGGTAGGATCTTTTGCTTTCCGGCGTAAAAAGAATTTTACCCATTCCAAATTTATAGGTTGTGAAATGTTGAATGGTATCTCGGAGGTCATCCACAATCAAACCACCGCAACTCGCTCCCCTGTTATATTGATCAGTAATTTTAAAGGCCAGCGTGCTTTGAATTCCGTTGACAAGGTTGCCCCCCTCGGGATAGAATCGGATGCTGAACCCGGGCTTGTTTCCTGCGCTGTCCTTTTTGTGAAAGTCCTTTGGGTTGATGACGGTAATTTCCTTTTCAAAAAAATAGACCGGGTCGAAATTCTTCATCCAGTTTGTATAGCTTCTGATTTTATATTTTCCGGAAAAAAGATTGACCGGGAATTGAAAGGAGCCGTTCCCGGAACCACGGTTCAGAGAAACCTTGATTTGTGTGATGGGTTTGTTGGCGCCATCGAGCAACTCCAGATAGCCGACCTTGCTGATGTCAAGAGGTTTGTGAAAATAGGCGTCTACACAGTACAATTTAAACCAGCAGATCTCACCCGGGAGATAAACATCCTTATCGCTATGGACAAAGATCTTTTCGCGGATACATGATTGTGAAAAACGTTCAAACTGGGTGCTGAGTTCGTTTTCTGTTTGAGCGGGAGAGGATATCGACAGCAATACAAAGGGCATGATCATAAAAGTTCTCAGCAGGACCTGGAGTGAACTCCGTTTTATTAAACTTATATTGATTTTTATATCGTGCATGGGATGGTCGGTTGATCAGGGCCAGAATGATGGTTTTACATTCGTGCCCGTTAACCTGCAATCCACACAGGCGGCGGGCGAAGCGGTAAATGTCAGGATTTGGAGATAAACAGAAAAGGGAATGGGCTTGGTGTCTTTCGGCGCTACTGGGAGGAGACCGGGAGCGTATTTAAGGATGCTGTCCGGATCATTAACAATGATCTCCAGCAGGCAACCGGGATCATATTTCCAGCCGGGTAAATCAGCGGCACTGATGAACAATCTTTTTTGCTGGGTCGGCGACAAATTGAAATACCCGACTACTTTTTTTGTGGGGTCGCTGATGCAATGAATATTGCTGGCCAGCTGTGTGGGGAGCGGACCAAAAATGGACCCGATGCCCTCTGTATTGTTTTTCATGGCCTGGAGAAACTGGTAGCCATCCTTTGACCATCCGAATTGGCTGACGTTAATACTATACATCACGCTCAATTTTTGCGAGCCCGCGGGGATATTGGTCAGGGGCAGGCTGATGGCGTCTGCACTCAGTGCGGCCGAGGAGCCGATCAACAACTGGGTGGAAGCAGCCGATTGCCAGCATATGTATATGCTTGTATCGATCTCCGGTATGGCAAAAGAATATACTGTGGGCGGAGACAAACTAACGGTTAATCCCTGCGGTCCCAGCACCGAATCAAATTTCAGGCTGGCGCCATAAGCCGAATGAAATTCCCAGGTTTCGGTATACTCCCATTGATAATACCTCGTATTGCCCTGGGGGTTGTGCGTGTTTACCCAAATACCAACACTGCT
>DATJYH010000393.1:0-2003 GCA_035499675.1 Puia sp. | reverse complement strand
GCACCACCGCCAGTGTGCTCATACATTGCATGGCAAAGGCATAAAAGATCATCAGGGAAAGGCCCGTGGCCAGCGTATACACCCTGGACCCGTCGGGTTTTTTGGCTGCATCCATTTGCTGGCGCAGCGTTTGCCGGTCTGCATCTTTTCCGCCTTCCACACTATACAAAGTGGCCATGGTGCCTATAAAAACCTCCCTCGCCGCAAAGGAAGTGATCAGGGCAATGCCGATCTTCCAGTCGTAGCCCAACGGTTTGATGACGGGTTCAATGGTTTTTCCCAATATCCCGGCATAAGAATGCTCCAGCAGCGAGGCGCTTTTTTCCTTGTTCAAAGCCTGCACCTGGTCCGGGTGCTCTTTTACCAACGCCTCATATTTTGTGGCTACGGATTTCATTTGGGAAGAAGGGCCGAAGGTACTCAGTGCCCAGAGAATGAGGCTGATTACAATGATGACCTTGCCCGCATCCGTAACAAATATTTTTGCCTTGTTTACCATCGTTACCACGATGTTTTTCCAGCGTGGTGCACGGTAGACCGGCAACTCCAGTATAAAAAAGCTTTTCTCCTGAATTTTGATAAACCATTTGGCCACATAGGAAACCAGCAGCGCCATCAGCAGGCCAAGCAGGTAAAGACCCATCATCACCAGGCCCTGCAGGCCGATAAATCCCCATACTTTTTCCTTGGGTATTACCAAACCAATGAGCATGGTGTATACCGGCAACCGGGCACTGCAACTCATCAGCGGCGTGATCAGGATGGTCAGCAATCTTTCTTTTATGTTTTCAATACTCCGCGCGCTCATGATGGCAGGCACCGCGCAGGCAAACCCGCTGATCATCGGCATCACACTTTTTCCGTTGAGCCCCACTTTTCGCATGAGCTTGTCCGTTAAAAAACTGATCCGTGCCATGTAGCCGGTATCTTCCAGGATGGTGATCAATCCAAACAGGATCATGATCTGCGGCACAAAAACAAGAATACCACTCAAACCTGCCAGTAACCCGTTTACCAGCAGGTCGGCAAACCAGCCATCGGGCAGGCTGGTGGCCAGCCATCCCCGCAGCTCGGAAAATGTCCAGTCGATCCCGTCCATCGGGAACTGGGCCAGCCAGAATACACTCTGGAAAAGCAGGAACAGTACCACCAGGAGGATCAGGTAACCCCAGCGCCGGTGCAGTAAAATATTGTCCAGTCTTTCAGTAAACAGGGTCTTTTGCAACGGGTCCGGTTCAGACACCGTATGCTGCATCACCTGTTTGATCCGTCCATATCGCTGCATGATCTCCTCCGCCTGAATCCGGGTGGGGTTGAATGCATGGGATTTTTCTATCCCTTCTATCTTATCCTGAACATTCGGGACAAAATCAAAATGTTCATGGTTGATGAGGTAATGGATGGCCATGTAATCACTGACCGAAGGGAAAAATTCCTTTACACCCTCCACCGCTTCGGCGGAAAGTGATTTATTATGGATAAAATCCCGGGCCGGCGCCTGGTATAATTGCCGGGCGGTTTGTGCAAGAACTTTTCTTAGCTGTGAAATCCCCTTGTTTTTACGCGGATTGACGGGCACGATCGGCACACCCAGTTCCAGCTCAAGCCCGTTTACATCTATTTCTATTCCCTTGCGGGCGGCCAGGTCCATCATGGTCAGGGCAATCACCACTGGAATTTTGAGATCGATGATCTGGGAACAAAACAGGAGGTTTCTTTTGAGATTGCTGGCATCCATCAGCAATACCACCATATCCGGCTTCAGATCGATATCCTGCTGCAACAATACTTTATAGGTTACCCACTCATCCGCTCTTTTAGGATAAAGGCTGTAGGTACCAGGCAGGTCAATGACCATGGCCGCAAAGTCGGGCGAAAGCTGGCTGATGCCCGACTTTTTCTCAACCGTTACACCCGGAAAATTGCCGACTTTCTGGTTCAGACCGGTCAATGCATTGAACAGTGAACTCTTCCCACTGTTGGGATTACCTACTAAAGCGATA
>DATJYH010000392.1:0-10165 GCA_035499675.1 Puia sp. | reverse complement strand
AATACCTGGTCAACGAACTGGTCGACATTGTAAGCAAAAATGGTAATCTTTTGCTGAACATCGGTCCCCGTTCCGACGGTGTCATTCCCGATGAGCAGCAGCAACTGCTGCTGGAAATCGGTCAATGGCTGTCCGTAAACGGCGACGCTATTTACGGGACCCGTCCCTGGAAAATATTTGGAGAAGGGCCTACGCAGAATATCGGTGGGTCATTTATCGATGATAAGGTCAAAGACTTCACGGCCAGGGATATACGCTTTACGACACAGGGAACGGCATTGTACGCCATTGTCATGAGGGTGCCAGTGGCCGGCGATAACACCCGCATCAGCAGCCTGTCGCTTGGGGCCATGAACGGCAGGGTCAGATCTGTAAGCCTCCTGGGCAGCGATGAAAAGATCAGTTGGTCGCAACAGGAAGATGCGCTGCTCATTCGTCCCCCGCGACAATATCCCTGCCCTTACGCAATCACCTATAAAATCACTTTCACACAACCATAACAGCAGATCAACATGCAGACGCTGGTTTGTATAGAACCCGGGGTCGTGGAATACCGGAGTGCCGGTCTGCCGGTATTAAAACCCGGCCATGCCATTGTCAGGATCAAACGGGTAGGTATATGCGGAACTGATATCCATGCGTTCGGTGGGACACAACCTTTTTTTGAATACCCGCGCATACTCGGGCATGAATTGGCAGGGGATGTGATAGAAGCCGACAAGGCGGGAAACCTCAAACCGGGCGACGCGGTGACCATCCTCCCTTATTTCAATTGTGGTGAGTGCATGGCCTGTCGTTCGGGCAAACCGAATTGTTGTGTGCGGCTGCAGGTGCTGGGCGTACACATCGACGGTGGTATGGCTGAATATATACAGGTACCCTCCGGCAGCCTGATTCGTGCAACGGGTCTCGACTACGATGCGCTGTCCCTTGTGGAACCGCTTTCCATTGGCGCCCATGCGGTAAGTCGTGCGGCGATGGCCGAAGGTCAAACGGTCCTGGTGATGGGTGCAGGGCCAATCGGCCTCGCGGTCATGGACTTTGCCAGGATTGCCGGTGCAGTGATCATAGCGATGGATGTAAATTTGGCGCGGCTGCAGTTTTGCCGGGATACCCTGCGCGCAGATTATGTGGTGGATCCCGCAAGGGAAAAAGCGGAGGACAGGCTGCTCGATATAACCTCCGGAAGCATGCCGGCAGTAGTAGTGGATGCCACCGGAAACCTGCAGGCACTCAACCAGGGATTTCATTATATGTCGCACGGGGGCACCTATGTGCTGGTTGGATTACAAAAGGACGAGATCAGGTTTAGTCATCCTGCGTTTCACAAAAGGGAAGGCACGTTGATGAGCAGCCGAAATGCGTTGCGCAAAGATTTTGAAAGGGTGATCCGGTGCATACAGGAAGAAAAAATCAATCCAAAAGAATACATCACCGGGCGGGTGGCATTCAGGGATATTGAAAAGGAAAGCAAAACCCTGTTGGGTCCCCCATCCGGCGCCGGCATTAAGACCCTGGTGGAGATGGGATAAACAAAAAAATAAAAGCTGCCAACAGGCAGCTTTTAAAGTCGTTAAACCGGGTAATCAGTGTAGATCTCTTAGCATCAAAAGGTACAGGTTTAAGGGTTTCATTCCGGTTTTTTACGATACTGGTACTGGTTTTTCCGGATTGGATCGGGTTCAGGGTTTAGGGATTCTTGGTTTCTTTCATAAGATCGGATCGGACGGTTCGTGGTACTGGGGATGCTGGATTTTTTTCAGGTCTTTCGGAAATTCGGATATCAGGGTTTAGGGGTTTTTCAGGATCAGGATCGGGGTTGTTTTCACAGGTCAGTCGCTTTAACAATACAAATATTGGCATAGTATCCCTCTTGTCATAACTTTTTCGACAACGCAGCCAAAAGCTTCGATTTTTGGGAAGAATTGGACGATAAACCAAACAGGGAACCTGCAAGATATTGATGTACAACTACTGGTTGAGCCAGGGGTGGGCCTGGTACAGGGGTGGAAAAGCCGAAAAATCCAGACTTTTCGAAAGTTCCCTGCGGGATGAAATGATTGCCGGGCCTGATCCCCTTAAAATAATTGTAATTTCAGAAACTAAACAACCATTATATGAAACTGCTACTATCCAAGGCCTGGCAGACCATCCTGTTCAGGGGAATTTTTGCCGTCCTTTTTGCTATCCTGGCCTTTCTATGGCCGGGCATCACGTTGGTTTCATTGATCTATCTCTTCGCTTTCTATGCCATCGCCGACGGTATCTCCACCATCGGTGGCGCCTGGCAGCAACGGAAAACTGACTCTAGCTGGGGACTTCTTTTTTTCATGGGCATCATCAGTTTGCTGGCCGGTATCCTGACCCTGTTTTTCCCTGGCCTTACGGCGATCTATCTTCTTTTCTTTATCGGTTTCAGGGCTATTTTCGATGGCATCCTGTCCATCGTAGCGGCGATTCGCTTGCGTAAAGAAATTCAAAATGAGGGACTGCTCGCGCTGAGCGGGGTTATTTCAATTTTGTTTGGGGCCTGGGTAATTATGAGACCGGGCCAGGGGGCACTGGCTGCCGTCTGGTTGATTGCCATGTTTGCCCTGGTGCTCGGCATCATGCTGATCATGCTTGCCCTGAGGGCGCGGGCCTGGCTAAAACAGCATACTAAAACCGCCTGATCAAAACAGTACCGGCAATTCCGGAACCCCGGAATCGTGTAATCTGCTGACCATCGGCCTGCGGCAATGGGGTCGTATTTCCCGCTTTTACCCCCTCGACAAACACCGCTGCATTTTTGAAACCGGATCATGGAACAAATCTATCATTCATCAAAACCTGTGTTATGCCTGTTCATCCTTCGCTTCGTCAAAAACTGTTGATTGTTTTCGCCGTCTTTTCTTTCTCCCTGTTTTCCCAGGGGGCTTTCCCGCAAAATGCGTCCCCTTCTTCTGCCGCCAATTTTACCATTGAAAATTACTACAAGACAAAGTGGGGATACGCGGATGAATTTATTGCGTTGTGGAAAAAGAATCATTACCCATTGCTGAAAAAAGCAAAAGAGAAGGGAGACATCATTGACGTGAGGGCCGAAAAACCCATATTACACAGCGGTGAAGACACACGCTGGGATTTCAAGGTCACGATCGTTTTTAAAAACGCCGCGCTGGCCTTTGATCCGGATCTCACTACACCTTACAAAAAGCAATTGTATCCCGACCTGGGTCAGCTAGCTAAAGATGAACAGCACCGGTTTGAGTTATTGCTCGCACATTGGGATGTGATGATTGACCATGTGGAGCTGAACTGAGAACTGTATGGATGAACGCTGTCTGGTACACCCTCGGTATTGATGGCAGCATGGTTTGGATTCAGTATAATTGCGGTTCTTTTTTAAAATCAAAAAAATATAAACATGATTCAACAGGTCAGAAAGATAGCAGCGGTGGCCTGTCTGCTGGTATTGGTAATCTATTCCAGGGCACAAAATAAAATCGTTGTTTTTCAATCCGACTTTGGGTTGAAAGATGGGGCCGTTTCAGCCATGAAAGGAGTAGCCATGGGCGTTTCGCCCGACCTGAAACTGTACGACCTGACACACGAAATCCCTGCTTACAATATTTGGGAGGCCGCGTATCGTCTTGAGCAAACCGTGCAATATTGGCCGGTTGGAACCGTATTTGTGTCCGTAGTGGATCCGGGTGTGGGCACTGCGCGAAAGTCGGTGGTGCTAAAAACCAACTCCGGTCATTTTATCGTTACACCCGACAATGGCACGCTGACCCTGGTGGCGGAGGATCTCGGCATTTCAGAGATCAGGGAGATCGATGAAGCCGTTAACCGGAGGAAGGCTTCCGAAAAGTCCTATACTTTTCACGGTCGTGACGTGTATGCCTACACGGGTGCGAGGCTGGCTTCCGGCGTGATTAGTTTTGAGCAGGTCGGCCCATTGTTGCCAAAGGAAGTAGTCCGCATCCCCCACCAGAAAGCCGTCCTGGAAGCCGGGAAGTTGAGGGGAGGAATTCCCATTCTTGATATTCAATACGGGAATATCTGGACGAATATTCCTGCCGACCTGTTCCAGCAACTCGGTGCCAAACCCGGCGATCCCGTGCATGTAAGCATCTACCATCTTGAGAAAAAAATATATGAGGGGGACATGCCCTATGAGCAGACCTTTGGCCAGGTGGCCAAAGGGAAGCCACTGGCCTATCTTAACAGCCTGCTACAGGTTTCGTTTGCGTTGAACCAGGGCAGTTTTGCGGCCATGTACCATGTATCCAGTGGCGGCGAATGGCATGTGGAGGTGAGCAGGCCGGTGCGATGAGCCCACTGATTCATTTCGGTTATATGTCACCGGTATATGCTGAAGGATAAACGGTTGGAAACACCGGTCGCCGCATGAATTTATTCCTGCGGGATCTGGTATTTTTTTGACAGGTCCGAATACAGGTTGAGGAGTGAGTCCTTCCCATGGCCACTCTTGTCAAAAACAGATTCCCAGGTATTCAGGGGCTCCCAGATAAAAGTGCCCCGGCCTTTCTGGTTGGGGAGATGAAACACGATATCATTGACCTCCTTTTTATGCCGGCTGTATTCCACCACCACGATGTCCTGCTTGTACCGTCCGGCAAGGTCCTGCAGGTTGCTGTCCAGTTGTTGCAGGGTGCCATGCCATTGGGGATAGTAGGATTCCCCGATGACATCAAAAGAAACATGGCGTGCAAGCATCTTGTCCAGGAAATCCCGGGATTCCCTGTTTTGTCCCCCGCAGGCAATATGCAGCATCACGGCTGCCGAAGGATCCACTTCTTTCACGGCGTGGATGGCTTCCTTTAAAAACGCGGCCAGGGTATCGGGGTGGCTGAAACTACCATCCGGCCATAACATCCCGTGGTTGATCTCGTTGCCGACCTGCACCATGTCCGGGCTGGTGCCCTGCGCTTTTAGCGCGTCCAGGGTGTTTTTGGTAAATTGATAGATCGCCTGTTTCATCTGGTTAAAATCAAAGTCAACCCAATCGGCCGGTTTGAACTGTTTGCCCGGGTCGGCCCAGGTATCGCTGTAGTGGAAATCAAGCAGGAATTTCATATGCGCATTCTTAATACGCTGTGCCATGATTTTGGTATGCTCGAGGTCACAAAATCCTTTCCCGGGGGAGTAACCGCTGTCGGCGGCGGGGTCGTTGAAGATTCTTAACCGGATATAATTGAAGCCATGGTTTTTGAGAATCTGGATGGCATCCTGTTGAACCGCTTTGTCGGTAAACTGAACACCCCTTTCTTCCAGTTGGAGTAGAAAGGAGATATCCGCTCCCATGATTTTTTCTTTTTCCTTTCGGGAAGTGAACTGTTGTTCTGAGGGCGCAAACCCGATCATCATGCTGCAAAGCACCAGGAGGGCCGGGATGATCCGGTTATTTTTTTTCAGCATAACAATGTTTTATTGCAGACAGCAATCACGCGATCATGCCGCCGCTGATTTCTACTTGTCCGTGAAACCATTCAATGCTTCCGTGGGTTTTCCCGTATTGTCAAATGCGCCCAGGGTATAGTTCTGGAAATTATAGCATTCCGGCTCCCAGTAAAATACACCGAGTCCGTTGCCACCGCTCACGGATTTAGTTTTGCTCACGATGTCGGCTATAAAACTCCTCGTGGAAGCAGGTGCGGTTACATCCATCCCGATTTCCGAGATCATAACCTGTTTGTGATAGCGGGATACCATATAGTTCATGTTCGCGAGACACTGTTGATCCAGCGTTTGCCAATTGCTGGTGGAAGGGTAGAGCGACATGCCGATGATGTCCCACCGGGCACCATTGGCCAGCAGGCCGTCAAACATCCACCTGAACAGGGCGCTGTCGTATCCATTTGAAATGTGCACGATGACCTTGGTGGAATCATCTACCGCCTTTACCGCCTGGTATCCGTTTGTTACCAGGGTTGCAAATTGCTGAATATTGGAAGACGCTCTTCCGTCTTCCCACAGCATACCATCGTTGGTTTCGTTGCCCACCTGAACCCAGGCGGGGATGACCCCGTTCGATTTCAGGGTATCCATGACATGCCAGGTATAACTGTAAAGGGTAGCCGCAAGGCTGTCGAAAGACAAAGAAGACCAGGCCACCGGCTTTGTCTGGTGACCGGGATCCGCCCAGGTATCGCTGTAGTGAAAATCGATCATCAGCTTCATGCCGAGGTTGTTGGCACGAACGGCTTTCCGCACCAGGTCGGCAGTATTACACCATCCCCCGGCCGGGTTGACCCATGCACGAAGCCGGATGGCGTTCAAGCCAAGATTTTTGAGGATCTGCATACAATCCATTTTCGTGCCCGATGCATCATAGAATGAGTACCCCGAAGCTTCCATCTGGGTCAGCCAGCTCACATCAGCCCCATTCGAAAAAACACCCTGGGCCGGGCCGCCGGGATTGGTACCGTTGCCGGAAGATGAACTACCATTCTTGTTACAGCCGGGTGCGAATGCCAGTAAGAACACCGTGCACAGGCCATATCGCAAAATCAGTTTCTTCCGCAGGCCAGGTATGCGCATAGGCGGGATGGTAAGCCGTAAAAAATTTGCAATCATTTGCATAATTCTTTTCAAATATGACCATGTCAGCGGCCTAGTCGCCGCTTGGTCAGGTTTTTTTCCGTAGAGAGGATTCCCTGTAGATGGGGATCGGTTCCAGGATTATTTTTTTCTGGATGGTGGTCTCCACGTCTTTTTGCTCGATCAGTTGGTAAAGCAGTTTGAATGCTTCTTTTCCCATTTGCACGGTCTGCTGATCGATGGTCGACAGAGAAGGAGTAATATGTTCGCCAAACAGTTCGTTTGCGAATCCGAAGATGCCAAAATCCTGCGGGATGTTGACGCCTTTTTCTTTCACTGCCTTCATGAGCCCCAATGCAGAGAAATCCTCAACTGCAAATACGGCATCGGGTGGGTGGGGGAGGGAAAGAAAATAATGACCGGCCTTTTTACCCGCCTCGATCGTAATATTTCCTGTGTAAATCAGTTCATGGTCGATGGGCAGGTTGTTCGACTGAAGCGCGGCCATATACCCCTTCAGCCGGTCGTAAAAAACCTTGACATGCTGGGGTCCTGAGATATGTGCGATCCGACTGTAACCTTGTTCGATCAGGCTTTCCGTGGCGAGAAAGGCCCCGCCAAAGTCGTTGATCATCACGGAGGGAATGCCCATATTGTCGTTGCTGCGGTCGAAGAAAACCAGGGGAACGCCCCGTTTTTCCACATCCACAAAATGTGAGTGGTCAAGGGTTTCTTTGGCAATCGAAACGAGGATGCCATCTACGCGGGCGGCCAGGAAGGTTTCTATCCCTTTTACTTCATGTTCGTAGGACTCGTTGGACTGATATATCAGGACATTGTATCCATGTGCGTTGGCAATACTTTCGATCCCGTGTACTACGGAGCCAAAGAAATTGATCTCGGCGCTGGGAATGATCACCCCGATCATATGGGTCTTGCCCGAGCGAAGGGAGGAAGCAATTTTATTCCTTTTGTAATTGAGGCGGTTGGCTACCTTCCACACCGATTTCTTGGTTTCCGCGCTGATCTTGGGATGGTCGCGCAGGGCGCGGGACACGGTTGCGGCCGTGATATTCAGTTCCTTGGCAATATTTGCTATGGTAATCTCTGATGCCAGAATGCAATCGATTGTCCAACAATTCTAGTCAAAAAAAATCATTCACCCAAAATTATTAAACCCGCCTGTGTCAGCGTTTGCAGGCAATTCGTCCGCTGCGGCAGAAAATAAAAATATCCTCTGACCAGTTTTGCAAGCAGCTTTTTCCACTTCGTCAGCGTCTATTTTATTGTCCCAATTCTCCTTCTGACCGGCCCTGTTCAATGGAATAACCAGGTTGGTTAATCGTATGTTAATGGTTTAGAACAGCTTGACCAAACTTTTTCAATTTTAACATTTTTGAAAAAAATCTATCGTAAAATTTGGTGTGATAATTTTTTTTATAAATATTGTGTAAAAGTTACACATTTTTAGTTATCGGTTTGGAGAAGCATATCCGGATTTGCTCCAGGAAGAAAATTCGCGCAAAAAAATTTGGAACTATCCGCATAATTAAGTGAACTTTATGTAAACGATTGCACTGTAGTTGTAGACTTAAAACGAGTTCGATTTTTAATTCTATATACATTATCAACTGCCACATTTATGAGAAAAAGACGATTGCTCGGAGGGGGAGTCATTCCTTTTTTCCTGCTCCTGTTCGTTGGCTCCGTGAGCTTCGCTCAAACCAAAACGATTTCCGGAAAAATTACTGATTCAAAAACCGGCGCCCCATTGCAGGGGGTAACGATCATCGCTAAGGGAACTAAGACCGGTACTGAAACCGGCAGCGATGGATCATTCAAGATGTCTGTTCCTGCTTCCGCCACCACCCTGGTTCTTTCCTACGTTGGTTACAACAAACTGGAGGTTCCCATCGGAAGTGGAAATATCCAGGCATCGCTGGATGCTTCTGCTGCGTCCACGCTAAACGACGTGGTGGTGATTGGATATGGTACTCAGCAGAAAAAAGACCTGACGGGTGCTATCGCGTCCGTTAGTTCCAAAGATTTTCAACAAGGCGCCATTACCAGCCCCGATCAACTCATACAGGGAAAAGTAGCCGGTGTGGAAGTTACCACCAATGGAGGACAACCCGGGAACTCAAGCACCATCCGCATCCGGGGCCTGGCTTCGTTGAACGGTAACCAGGATCCCCTGGTTGTGTTGGACGGTGTACTGTTGCCGCCGGCAAAAAACCTCCTGGGAATGTCCAATGTTTCCGGCGTGGCCAATCCGCTGTCGCTGCTGAATCCCGATGATATCGACAATATCACCATACTCAAGGATGCATCGGCTGAAGCCATCTATGGTTCCCGTGCTGCAGCGGGTGTGATCATCATCACCACCAAGAAAGGAAAAGGCGGGAAGCCGGTCTTTAATTTTAATACACAGTTTGTGGTCGGCACTGTGGCCAAGGATGTGTCGGTTTTATCAGCCAGCCAGTTCAGGGCCTATGCCGCACAGGACCTTGCCGCCAATCCGGGAGATACGATCTATACCAACCTGATAGGTAATCAGAGCACCGACTGGCAGAAACAGATCTACCAAACCGCGCTGACTACGAATAATAACATCAGTGTGTCGGGTGTGGACAAGGACTTGAATCTGCCCTATCGTCTTTCGTTTGGTTACCACGATGAACAGGGGATCCTGAAAACGGATAACCTGCAGCGAGGAACCATGGGCATTCACCTGAGCCCAAGCTTTTTCAACGGGAAACTCAAGGTGGAACTGAACCTGAACGGTACGCTCACCAAGAGCCGATTTGCCAACCAGGGCGCCATCGGGGATGCCATCTCTTTTGACCCCACGCAGCCCGTGCATGATCCGGGCAATGCCTTTGGCGGCTACTGGCAGTGGACCAACAAATCCACCGGCCTATTCATTCCGCTGGCCACGCAAAACCCGCTGGCCCTGCTTGAACAGTACAATAGCACCGGTTATTCCGCCAGCAGTATTGGAAACCTGCACCTGGATTATGAAATACCTGATGTAAAGGGACTTCATGCCATCGCCAACCTGGGTTACAATTATGCCGACGGCCATGGAACCGTAACCATTCCCGCCGATGCCGCACAGGCCATCAACAATTCACCCGGCCCTGGTTATTACAACCAGTATAAACAGATTAACAGCTATGTACAAGCGGACTATGGCCTCCACTATATCACAGATCTGAAAAGCATAAAGAGCAAGATCGAAGCCATGGCCACGTACAGCTATACCAACACGCTTATTACGACCTATAACTATGCCAGTTTTGATGCAGCCGGAGACACCCTGAGTGGTTCTGCCCCGGTTTACCCCACCACGCCGAGTGAAAACACACTGATCTCTTATTTGGGACGCGTGATCTATACCTACAACCAGAAATACATCCTCACCGCTTCTCTCCGCGATGACGGATCTTCCCGTTTTGCACCAGAAAACCGATGGGGTCTTTTCCCCGCCGTGGCATTGGCCTGGAGGGTCAGCCAGGAAGGATTCATGCAAAACATTTCCTGGTTAAATGACCTTAAGCTCAGGGGTAGTTATGGCGTAACGGGTAACCAGGATGGAATACCTAACTATGAATACATT
>DATJYH010000391.1:0-16348 GCA_035499675.1 Puia sp. | reverse complement strand
GATATGATTAGGAATTGCCGGGTCCGCCGGACTCAGTAAAAACCTTGGAAAGGACACTGTGGATGCTGCCCGCATCTCGGATCCCGTATCGCGCATCGCTAATTCGCCTGCGACACCGCCTTCCCCTTATCATCGTCTTTTTTCTTGTCTTTTTTGGCGTCCTTCTTTTTGCTCTTGAACAGTTCATCAATGCGGTCGAAATCGCGGCGGAAGGAAATGCTGGCACCCGAACTGTTTTGTGTATGGTTGGTCACAGACAGGTAATTGTAGGAGTCGCGGTAGAAGAAGGACAGCACCACTTTCCCGCTGGGTGTCACTTTCCATTCAGCCGTCACGTTGGGTAGAAATTGCACCGAGGCCGCCTGCACCTGCTGGGCCGTAAGGCCGATGTCGAAGGCGCTTCCCAGCGTAAACGTGAGTCGCTCATTCAGGAAACTCTTCATCACCGAAAGGTTCAGGTTGGTGCGGTCGTAGGAGCCTGTACTGTAATCGATGTTGGTGCCCGCAGAACCTCCTCCGTTGATACCCGTGGTAGCGTTGTACACACTGTAAAAAGAAGTGTTGAAGTTTACCTGGATGCTCTTGTCCTTGAATACTTTCTGGAAAACGCTGGAAGCCTGGTGGCTCAGGTAACCCGAAACGGCACTGGAAATACTGGAGAAAACGATGCCACCCACGGCTTCATTGGCGCTCAATGCGGTGTTACTGGCCGTGAGCGGGCCAAAGCTGTTAAATACAATCAGGTAGGCCACCTGTTTGTTCAGTTCATTGGGATCTTTTGCAATTTGTTCAAACAGCATGCTGGCACCCTGTACATTTTTTAATTCGCTGTTGGGCGGCAGTTCAAGGTCGAAACTGATGTTTGGCTTCATCAGTTTATCGGTCAGCGTGGCCACCACCCATACCTGCCCATGGAAACTTTTTAGTTTGTCCACATCGAACAGCGTGCTGTTGTAAATGGTGGACCCAAGGCTGAGATCGCTGAACTGTACATTCTCCGCCTCGTAAATGGCCTGGATGTTGATGTCGGCATTGTACGGATTACCCGTCCATTGTATATAGTTACCGACGCCCTCCCTGAACACAAAGGGCTTGCGGATAAAGGTCTGGAACGTAAAGTTGTAGTCTCCCTTGTCAATATCATAACGGCCCCGGATATCCATATTTTCATTGGTGCCCACTTTGATACGGAGATTGCCACGGCCATTGGCGCGGATGATGTCCTTAGTCAGCGGGTCGATGATTACAAACACATTGGCGTAGTTGTTCGCGGTAACATCCAGGGTTACCGTAAAGTTGTTGTCGCTGTTCCGGATGTCCTGGTGTTTCATTTCCTTCCCATATACCTTCCACACAATAAAGTCGGCATCCGAGCTCTCGCGACTGGTGGTGGTGGGCAGGTAGATGTTGGAACTGTCCCTCGGTTCCCCCTTGATGTACATCTGCATATTTTCCTGGGGGCCCGTAAGCGTCATGGTTGCCTTGCCGATCATGGTTCCATAAAACTGGTTGTTGTCGGTGAATTTCGTGTTGAGCATGAGCAGCTTGTTCGTCGTCAGTGCAAAGTCATAACGTAAATCCTTAAACGAATTGTGGTACAGCCGGCCCCGGGTCATTTCCGCCGTATTGCCGAGTGTGTCTTTCAGGGCAAAGGAGCCGAAATCGATGTAGCCGTCGCGCAGCTGTACATTGGCGATGGGTATAACATAGGAACACTGGGTGTAGAGTACTTTCAGCCTGCCGTCTTTCAGTTGTACATCCCCGATGTATTTGAGATGGTCCGCCGGGCCCAGGATGTGGAGATTGCCCGATGCCTTGCCGTCAAGATTACTGAACACGCCGCCCAGGTATTTTTCAAGCAGGTCGATGCGCGTGTCGGCCAGGTTGGCGATGCTGATATCGATCGGTTGGGCAGTGGAGCTGTCAAGCGTACTGAACTGCCCGCTGACATCGAAATGATAGTCCTTATTGTCTGAATTGACAGTGGCATGTACCAAGCCTGTTTGCCGGTTGTAGTCGGCACCAAGTACCATTCTGCCGATGGAATCGTTGTCGAGCCGGAATTGTTCCGCTGTCCCGTTGAATTGAAAATAGGGTTTATGAAAGGGATTGGTAATAAGAGCCGACCCGCTGAGCAATCCCTCCAGCCGCTGGTCCTTTACAAAATAGGGTGCAAAATCACCCATGTTGACCTTCTTCAGGTCCACATGCACGTCATTCCAGTTCCCTTCCGTGGAAGGATAGGTGCCGAGCAGGATCTGCTGATCGCCCGAATATATTCTCAGGGCATTGGCCGATACGATATCATCACTAAACGACAGTTGACCGTTCTTATCGATCGTCCAGACTTTGTTGTTTATTTCAAAGGTAGAAGGGTTAAAGGTGATATCGATACCCGAAGCAAGGGTCCGTACCCGGGCGGAGACATTCGCCGAGTTGAGGGTTTGGTTGGCGCTGGTAGTGACACGAATATCAGAGAGATCGTTGAACGACTTCAGCTGGATATGTGTGGCGGGGAAATGCAGGCTGTCGCTGACGTATACTTCCCCCATGCTTGTTTCCAGTGCCAGGCTGTCGAAGTTCCCCCTGCCCTTGAGGTTGACATTGTAGAAGGAGATATTTTTATAGTTGAACTGCGGTACGGTTGCGTTCAGGTCGAGCAGGTTTTCCCGGCTGTCGATACGGCCGGTGATGCTGGTATAGTTAAAGCCCTTTAGGTTTTTGACAAAGAGGTCGAGGTAATCATCAATCTTCTTGGTGGTGATCACAAAACTGAAGTTCTGGTTGGAACTGCTGGTTTTGCCAGGTTTGATATAGCTGGGATAGTACCTGTTCAGGAAGGTCTGGAAGGCCGATGGCAGTTCCTTGATGGAAAAGGTACCCACAATGGCGGCATCAAATTCGTTGCTCAGCACCGTGATGGTTTTGTTGCTGTCGATGATGCTGGATTCAAGTGTAAGGGAGTCGAATGAAATGCGTTCCCCCTTTTTGAACAGGGAGGCATTGTAGATACGTGCGCTGCCGAGAAAATTATCGATATCGTCCCCCGTGAAATTAAAACGGAGATGCCCGTTGAATTCAACGTCCTCGTCGGTAAAATGAAGTTTTTGAAACCTGGTTTTTACAATGTCTGCATCAAAGTCAAACTTCGGCTGGGCCTGGCTGAAATCGATCAGACCATTCAGGGTGGCGTCCAGGTTGCTGTCCTTCGCAATGAACTGCCCGTTGAATTTATATTGGGCAACTGCTCCGTTCACGCGGATATCATGATAGGTGTAGTTGTTGAAGTTAAGATAGTTGACAGAACCATCCAGCGTGGCGTGCAGGGTTTTCATGGTGAGCCCCACGCCATCCACTTTTCCATGGAACGACAGTTTCCCGAAATTTGGGTCGTCCATGAATTGCCCCAGGTCAAAATCATCCGTATACACCGTTCCGGTATACACCGAGGGTTTGCTGGCCTGCAGTTTCATGTTCACATTACTGACAACGGTACCGATATCGGTAACCACCGTACCCGAGGTAACAAAGTTGTTGATATACCCGTTGAAATTGCCCTGGAACTGGAGGCGCCCGATCCGGTCGATACGCGGCTGTGTTATTTTTTTCAGCGAGGGAATGATCGTTACCGCGTCCTTGTAGGTCGTTTTGAAATAATTCGATTTGAATTCTATAAAAGTGTGATCAATGTCGGGCAGTCCTTTCAGGTGTATGTCGCCGTTCAGGATGGTACTTTGTCCGGCCGTAATGAGGATATTTTTACTTATCAGGTCTCTGACAGGACCCTTGATATTCCCCGAAATGCGGATCGTCTTTTTCCAGTCTTTTAGTTCCGGTGCAAAATAACCGATGTCGTCGCTGTCGATGGCAGCGGCTACAAAGTTTCCCTCCATTTTCACCTTGTTGACGAAATCCGACAAATCATCAAACGAGTCGAACCGCATGGCAAAGAAATTCCGCAGATGGCTGTTGCCGGTCTGGATGTCCATATTGGCAAACTCCATCCCTTCGGGGAAAAATTTCATGCGCGCCGTAAATTTTTTTACCACGAAACCACTTCTTTCCTGCGTATTCATATTCATCTGCGCACTGATCGTATCCTTTTTGAAGCGGACGTTCCTGAAGTCCCAGTTGATGGCATAGAAGTAAATGTGATTGCCGTCAAAATGATCATAAGGATGAATATCCGTCAGCTTGTCGTTTTTGAAGGATCCGTTTTGTATGGTTCCCTCGTCAACGCTGATATCCCAGCCTGCCGGGTTCCAGCGGAGATGGGCGGGATCATTTTTGATGGGCGTTGCAGGAGAATCGGGTGGGTTTGGCCGTCGGCCGGGATAGTTACGAATGGCAAATTGGGGTTCCGTAAAATGGAGTGACCGGATGCGGGCCACTTTTTTTGCCAGGTCGATCTTGTCCGCATCCAGGTTGAGCGCCCGCAGCATGAGTTCCATATCCTCTCCCCGCCACTCATCTTCTTTGATAATGTGAATATTGGCCATTTCGGCCCTGGTTATAAAAAGAGAAATGCTTTTTTTATCCGGGGAGGGGTTGGAACTCGCGAAATAATCAACCAGGAACTGGTAGTTCCATACGGAATCTTTCCGATGGAGGAGGATATTGGCATTTTCCAGGCCGATGTATTTCAGTTCCACCTTATCCTTGAAAAAGAACCAGTCGGTTACCCGCACTTTGGCCTCACCGGCGTACAGGAGGGTGTCTTTGTTGTGATCCTTCACCAGCACACCCTGCAGTAACATTTTGTTGAACAGGGAAAAGTCGATATGCCGGATGCTGATCTCAGTGTTCAGGTCCTTCGACAAACTTTTTGTTACCCTTGCAATGAGCCAGTTTTGTACCGGTGTAATGTTGACCGAAAAGGAAAGGGTGGACAAAAAGATGAGTCCAAACCACGCTGCCCGCCGGTTAAATACCTTCAGCAGGAGCAGGAACGCTGCAATAAACAGGAGGGAAAACAATATCGACCTTTCGTTAACAGCCTGCGCCAATAACCAGATCGTTGTCACCAGCAGGATAAAGGCCAAAACGGGTTGGAGGAATATTTTCCAGATTTTTTTCAGTGGTTTGGAATTACGGTTGTAAAAATAGCGAATCCCTTACGAAGCGCAAATTCAATACCAAAGCCTTTTTTGGCCCGCTGCGCGAGGGTCGGAAAGAGCATTTATTTGTTAAAAATGAGAACGACGGCAGCATGCATTTTTTGCGAGGATAAATACTGGTTACCCGTGGTCATAAAACCAGTTGGTGGAGAGGGCCGGACAGATTTTGCCGATGGATTCCAAATTTTGGAAAAATGGCCATTTGGTAGGTTGTCATCCCAGGCCGCAATCCCGGAAAGCCGCTACCATTCAGGGTTTTTTGCCTGCCCGCTGCTGCATGTTGAGGTTAAAGGCCTCCGATTTGCCCTTTTCAATCGAGAGGTTTTCCCATTGATCGCCCCTGATTATTTTGCCGATGTATACAATCTGGCCAATATGATGGGGATAATGGGCCAGCTGCCGGTTGATGGCATCCGGTACCGCAAGTGGTTCGCTGCGGATATAGACCGTTTTTTCGAGGTCTTCTTCGTGCAGACTTTTTAGCGTAGTTATCAAACGATTCCAGCCCGCCTCCCACTGATCGAACAGCTGTTGTCTGGTGCTGGCCCGGAGTTCAAATTCCGCATCCCGGTTCCGCCAGGGTTTTTCCCCATCCTCCGTCAGAAAATTTGTAAAACGGCTCAGCATATTCCCGCTCACGTGCTGTATGATCTGCGCAATAGAATTGGAATTTTCATTCGGCTGCATGAAAAAGTCCTTTTCCTCCAGCTGTTCAAAGGTTTTATCGGCAAGGTCCTTATAGATAAGGAATCTCTTGATGACTGAATCAAGATAGACGGATGCAAGGGACATGTTTTTTGTTTTGTAACAATGACGGGCCGGGGTTATGGCTGAATCGGTCAATATCCTTCGGCGGCATCATCGCCGCGTTTGTCACCCACCGCTTCGATTCTTCCGTCGGGCAGGATCTGTATCACTTCGGTACGGCCGATGCTTTCCCGCTGGATGATCTTATATCCGATTTGCTGTAATTGCTCCCGCAGGGGAAGTGGAAAATCTTTTTCTACAAAAATGGCATCAGGCATCCACTGGTGGTGGAACTTGGGTTTGTTCACCGCATCCTCGGTGGTCATATTGAACTCAAGAATATCGATGATGGTCTGGAAAACCGAAGTGGGGATGGTGGTACCCCCCGGAGTTCCCACTACCAGGAAGGGTTTTCCCCGTTTTAATACAATGGTTGGTGCCATGGAGCTCAGCATTCTTTTGCCTGGTGCAATGGCATTGGCCTCGCTTCCCAGCGCGCCGTACATATTGGGTACGCCCGGTTTTATGCTGAAGTCGTCCATTTCATTGTTCATCAGGAATCCCGCACCGGCTACCACGGTTCTGCACCCAAACCCACCGTTCAGGGTGGTGGTAACGGCCACCGCGTTTCCTTCGCTGTCATATACGTTGAAATGTGTGGTTTCTTCTTTTTCAATGGAGATGGTCCCGGCACCCAATTTCCTGCTGTCGCCTGCGGAATCAGCGTTGTATAGGTCCATTCGTTTGTAGAGATAGGGATAGCTGATCAGGGTCTTTACCGGGACTTTGTAAAAGTCAACGTCCCCCAGGTACTTTGCCCGGTCGGCATACACCATCCTTTCAATTTCGGTCATCAGGTGAACCGATTTAAGCGTCTCAAAACCGTAGGCCTTTACCGGCTGATCTTCGATCATCCGCATCATCTGCGGCAGCATGATTCCGCCGCTGCTTGGAAGCGGCATGGTAACGATGGTATAGTTTTTCTTATAGTCGAATACCATCGGATTCCGTTCCTTCGCGGTATAGTTTTTAAGGTCATCATAGCTGATAATGCCCTTTCCCCGTTGCATCTCTTCCACAATCAGCCTGGCGGTTTCCCCTTCGTAAAAGCCCCTGGGGCCAAGGTCACGGATAAGCCTAAGTGTTTTGGCGAGGTCTTTCTGCACAAGGGTGTCGCCCTGTTTCCATCCCTTTTCCTTTACAAAGACGGGCATCACCGTATTGTATTTTTTAAAAGACTCCTGCGTGCCGTTAAGGCTCCTGGCTTCGGCCTGCGTGATCACAAATCCTTTCTCGGCGAGGTCAATGGCCGGCTGAACCAGTTTTTTGAAGGGCAGTTTGGCATATTTCATGGCGGCAAAGATCCCCTGCACGGTCCCGGGTACGCCGCAGGCCAGGTGCCCGCTCTGGCTAAGGTTGGTGAGGGCATTGCCCTGGGGGTCCAGGTACATATCGCGGGAGGCGGCCGCCGGCGCCTTTTCACGAAAGTCGAGTGCGATGTTACGGCCGTCGGCCAGGCTGGCCACGAGGAAACCGCCCCCGCCCAGGTTACCGGCCTCGGGATATACCACTGACAATGCCAGTTGTGTGGCGATGGCTGCATCAATGGCATTTCCTCCCTGGCGCAGGATCGAAACACCTACCTGGCTGGCCAGGGGATGGGCGGAGACCACTGCACCGCGGGAACAAACAATTTTTTTCTTACTGAAATAGGCATAGGGATTGAAGACCGGCTGGGCAATTGGTTGCAGCGATGCCAGGCAGATCGTAGTGGTCCATAAAAGGCGGGCAAGCGATGATCGACCCATGTGTCAATTAGGTTTGAAGTCTAAAATTAATGAACTATAATAATAGAATTTTTTTTTGGCTTATACGAGCGTGTTTTTCCCGGAAAAACACCTGGTCCCCGGCTGCCACGTGTAACCGAAAACAGACTGACCGGACAGGCGATGAAGGACAAAATTTTATTTATTTTTCCCCGGAATGCCCTTACCTTAATGCCCTCACATTCCCCACTTTCAATAGCACTTATGAGAAAAATATTTGCTGTTTGCTGCTGTTCCCTGTTCCAATTGTTTTTGAGTGCCCAGGACCTGCCGTCACCGGAGTCCTTCCTTGGGTATGCGCCCGGCGCCCGGTTCACGCCACATTACAAAATTGTTGCTTATTTCAAACAGGTGGCGGCTGCCGTGCCCACACGGATGAAGTTGGAACAATACGGTGAAACCTACGAGGGACGCCCGCTCCTGCTTGCCTTTATTGCCAGCGCCGAAAACCTGCAGCGGCTGGAGTCCATCCGGCAAAACAACCTCCGGCTGGCCGGTATTTTGCAGGATGGAACAAAAGCGGATGAAAACACGCCTGCCATTGTGTGGCTGAGTTACAATGTGCATGGCAATGAGCCGGCCAGTAGCGAAGCGGCTATGAAAACACTCTATGAATTGCTGAACCCTGCCAATAAAGATGCTGCCGCCTGGCTGCAACACGTGGTGGTGGTCATCGATCCCTGTATCAACCCGGATGGGCGTGACCGTTATGTGAACTGGTACAATACAGCCACGGGAAAATGGCCCAACCCTGACCCGCTGGCCTATGAGCACCGGGAACCCTGGCCTGCCGGCAGGACCAATCATTATTTGTTCGATCTGAACCGGGACTGGGCCTGGCAAACACAGCAGGAAACCCGGCAACGACTCAAAAAATACAATGAATGGCTGCCACAGGTGCATGTGGATTATCACGAGCAGGGTTACAATGCACCTTATTATTTTGCCCCGGCTGCCGAACCTTATCATGAGGTTATTACCAGGTGGCAGCGGCAGTTCCAGGACCTGATCGGGAAAAACAACGCAAAATATTTTGACCGCAACGGATGGCTTTACTTCACCAAGGAACGGTTTGACCTTTTTTACCCGAGTTACGGGGATACCTACCCGATGTACAATGGGGCCATCGGGATGACCTTTGAACAGGGCGGCATCAGCGCGGGCCTCGCCGTAAGAAACCTGGATGGGGATACGCTGACCCTGACTGACCGCGTCATGCACCATTATACAACGGGTATGTCTACTGTGGAAGTAAGCGCTGCCCACGCGGCCGAACTCATTCGCGAATTCCATGCTTATTTTTCATCGGCCCAGGCCACACCGGCCGGCCCTTTCCGTTCCTACGTGATTTCCGGTGATGGATACAGCGACCGGCTGGACCGAGCCAGGAAAATGCTCGACAGGAACCTGATCACCTGGGAGTATGCCCCAGCCGGCAGTTTCAGCGGTTGGGACTATGAAACCGGGAAAACCGAGCTTTTCAAAACAAAACCGGGCGACATCGTCATCAATGCCAACCAGCCAAAATCGAACCTGCTGCGGGTGCTGCTGGAAAAAAATTCGGTGATCAGTGATTCGGCAACCTATGATATCACGGCCTGGTCGCTTCCATTGGTATACGGGCTTAAAGCATATGGCATGCCCAACTATATACATGGGGGAGATGCCAGCCCGGCCCGGGACAGCCTGCAGGAGATTCCGCCGGCTTCCTATGCGTATGCGGTACGCTGGACCGGTATGAACAGCGCAGGATTTCTTGCGGAACTGTTGAAGAAATCCATCAAAGTACGATATGCCGAGGATCCTTTTTCTGCCGGGGGAGTAAGTTTTGACCGGGGAACACTGATCATCACCCGAACGGGTAATACCGCTGCAGGTGCAGGGCTGTCAACGATCCTGGCAACTGCCGCCAAAAACGCACAAGTGCAGGTAATCCCCGTGGCATCCGGCTACGTAGACAGGGGCGCCGATTTCGGGAGCAACCGGGTGCGTACCATCCATACACCAAGGGTCGCGCTCTTTGCAGGCAATGGAGTCGCCAGCACGGGTACCGGTGAAATCTGGTATTTCTTTGAACAGCAGTTGGGCTACCCCGTTACACTTATCAATGTGGAGTCGGCCGACCGGATAAACTGGAAAAATTATGACGTATGCATCCTGCCGGACGGGAATTATCGATTGCTGAACGACAAATCTACTTCAGATGCATTAAAGGATTGGATCAACCAGGGTGGACGTTTGATCGCACTCGAAGGCGCCGTTGCGCAACTGGCAAAAAATGGATGGGGCATTACTGTGAAGGGGGAAGCTGAACGTAAAAAAGATACCGCAAAAGAAAAAACAACCGACTATTCAAAACTGCGTACCTACGAAAATCGTGAAAGAGAAAGCCTGATGAGCAGTACCCCCGGCGCTATTTACAAAGTGCAACTGGATAATACGCATCCACTGGCCTTTGGTTACCCCGACTACTATTACACCCTGCGCCAGGATGAAAATGTATATGAGTTTCTGCCGGCGGGTGGCTGGAACGTAGGTGTGATCAAAAAGGACAACTACACCAGCGGGTTCACCGGCAGCCGGGCAAAAGAAAAGATCCGTGACGGATTGCTCTTTGGCGTGCAGACCATGGGTCGCGGCCAAATTGTTTATATGGCCGATGATCCGCTTTTCAGAAATTTCTGGGAAAACGGGAAACTGCTTTTTTGCAATGCGGTATTTTTTGTGGGACAATAATATGCCGGGCTAAACGCGATCATGCAGCACCGGGTCTCCTTCGGAAACTGCCTTCTGCATGAAATTTTGCCCTTCCGGCAGGGCGTGCTGCTGGTAATCCCGGATTCGGGCTATTCATCATTTTTCGGCAACCATAAACCGGGGAATCCCTAATTTGTGCCCCTGAATATATTTATCCATTACTGAATGAGTAAGATCGCGATCTTTTTTTCAACCCTCCTTTGTTGTTTTTGCATTCATGTGACGGCCCAGGCACCTGAGTCGCTGAACGCGGCTGAAATTTACCTGCGGCTAAAGAAATTGAATGTCCTGGGCTCGGTATTATATGTGGCAGCGCACCCGGACGATGAAAACACGAGACTGCTTGCCTATCTCTCCAAAGATCGTTTGTACCGGACCGGCTACCTGTCCCTGACCAGGGGTGATGGCGGGCAAAACCTGATCGGGGATGAGCAGGGGGTGGAGCTGGGATTGATCCGCACGCAGGAATTGTTGTCTGCCAGGCGCATCGACGGGGCTGAACAGTTTTTTACAAGAGCCTTTGACTTTGGTTTTTCCAAAACCACAGCGGAGGCGCTCCGCATCTGGGATAAGGAAAAAATCCTGAGCGACGTGGTATGGGTGATCCGTCGGTTTCAACCCGATGTCATCATCACCCGTTTCCCGGAAGACAGCCGTGCCGGTCATGGTCACCATTCGGCCTCTGCCGTGCTGGCTCACGAAGCCTTTGCCGCCGCCGCAGACCCCAACCGTTTCCCCGAGCAATTTAAATATGGCGTCCAACCCTGGCAGGCCAAACGTCTCCTCTGGAATACTTTTGTGTTTGGCGGCACCAATACTACCAGTGAAGATCAACTGAAAATAGATGTTGGGGCTTATAATCCCATTCTTGGTAAGAGTTATGGCGAGATAGCAGCCGAAAGCCGCAGCCAGCACAAGAGCCAGGGTTTCGGGATTGCCCGCACGAGGGGAGAAGCAATTGAATATTTTACAACGATATCGGGTGCGGCACCACGCAAAGACCTGATGGACGATATCAACATTGGCTGGAGCAGGGTAGAAGGGGCGGGGAAGATTGGACCCATGATCGACCAGTTGGTGAAGGATTATTCGTTCAGCAACCCGGAAAAATCACTCCCGGGCCTCGTGGCCCTGTACAGGGAGATGCTCCAGTTAAAAGACAGCTACTGGAAGAACAGGAAACTAAAAGAAGTGCAGCAACTGATCGAGGCATGCAGTGGTCTTTGGCTGGAAGCGACGGTGCGCGATCCCTACGCGGTGCAGGGCGATCCCATGCAGGTGAATTTTGCGATGATCGACCGGCTCAAAAGCGATATCACGGTGAAGGAAATCAGGCTGAGCGGATTTGATACCTTATACAGCCGGCATCTTGATGTCAACAAGAATTATTTGTTTGCCCAGCGCATCCAGGTGGCGGCGGACCATCCCATCACGCAACCTTATTGGTTACAGGAGCAAATGTCGCCGGGCTCGTTCAACGTGAAAGACCAGTTACAAATAGGCGAGGCACAGGGTAAGCCGGCTTTCGAAGTGCAGTTTATGGTCAGCACAGAGGGACAGGATTTTATATTCACCCGGCCCGTCATGTGTAAATACACCGACCCGGTAAGAGGTGAACTTTATCAACCGCTTACCGTGCTGCCTCCCGTTACCGGTCGCCTGGATCCGGACCTGACCGTATTTACCTCCGACAAAGGGAAAGAGCTGGAGGCGCATATCAAAAACCAGAGTGTCCGCCCTCTTCAGCCCGCCGTGTCCCTGACACCCGTTGCCGGGGTGCAGGTCAGCAACGAGGGGAATTTTCATAATTCCACATACCTTTTTTCAGCAAAACCGCAAAAACGGGATCCCTACATCGGGTATGCATCGCTGTTACTGGACATCAACGGCAAAAAAGACAGTGCCAAAGAATTGAGGACAATTTCCTACGACCATATACCCCGTATTGATTATTTCAAGGATGCGCGTGAAAAATTTGTGGTGACGGACGTAAAGACCGAAGGACACCGGATTGGTTACATTGAGGGTGCAGGCGACAAAGTACCGGAGGCGCTTGTCCAAATGGGGTATGAGCTGGTGATATTGAAAGAAAAGGATGTTACACCGGCTGTCCTGAAACAGTTTGATGCGGTGATTACCGGCATACGCGCCTACGAAGTACACGACTGGCTTTCCACTAAGTACGATGTGTTGATGGAATATATTAAAGCCGGGGGCAACCTGGTTGTACAGTATAACAAAAACGTTTTCCAGGGAGGGCAAAGACCCAATATCGGGCCCTACCCCTTTACCATCATCAATGCCCGCGTGACGGATGAAAATGCCAAAGTGAGTTTTCTTCAACCGGAGAACAAGGTGCTGAATTACCCGAACAAGATCACGGAAAAGGACTTCGAGGGCTGGATACAGGAGCGGGGCATCTATTTTGCGGGGCATACAGATACGGCCTACCAGGCCATCCTGTCCATGAGCGATCCCGGGGAGCAGGAGCAAAAAGGCAGCCTGATCACCGCACAGTACGGAGAGGGCACCTTCGTGTATACGGGGCTGGTATTTTTCCGCGAACTGCCTGCCGGCGTGCCCGGTGCTTACCGATTGCTGGCTAATATTATTGCGCTTAACCATAAACGTGGATTTTAACCTGCTGCCATGAAAAACAGAAGACAGATTGCTTTCGTTACCGCCATTGTCATCGGGCTGATTGTGGGAAGGTTTATCAAAAAAGCCACCATCGGTCTGCTCATTGGGCTGGCCCTGGGTCTGCTCGCGGCCTCCCTGATCACCGGTTCCAGTCAATCAAAGGATAAGTAATGAGTAAGCTCCCGCCATCCGGTGACGAAGAACCTGCACCCCTCCTGGGGAAGTGGGGCTACTGGTATGCGCTGCTCATCGTGGTGTTGTTGATCCTGATTGGCTTTTTTTACTACCTCACCAAACATTTCTCATGAGTGCCTCCGACTGGATAGTGTTGGTCATCACGCTGGTCGGCATCATGCTGTATGGATTGTACAAGAGCCGGACCACCAGGGATCTTGATGGTTACTTTCTATGCAATCGATCGGTTCCCTGGTACATCGTGTTGCTTAGTATTATGGGTACACAGGCCAGTGCGGTTACTTTTTTGTCGGCCCCCGGTCAGGCCTATACAGACGGGATGCGTTTTGTGCAATATTATTTCGGACTGCCGTTGGCCATGGTGGTCCTTTGTATCAGCTTCGTGCCAGTATTCCACCGCCTCAAGGTTTTTACGGCGTATGAATTCCTGGAAAAAAGATTCGACCTCAAGACAAGGGCGTTGACCTCCTTCCTGTTTTTGTTGCAACGCGGACTTTCGACGGGCATCAGCATTTCGGCGCCCTCCATCATATTATCCTCCCTCCTGGGTTGGAATATTTTCTGGACCAACGTTTTCATGGGCGGGTTGCTGGTCGTGTATACGGTAACGGGAGGCGCCAGGGCGGTGGCCTATACCCAGCAATTGCAACTCATCATCATATTTGCGGGGATGATCATCGCCGGGTATATGATGGTACACATGCTGCCGGCCAATGTGGGCTTTATGGATGCCCTGCATGTAGGAGGGAAGGCGGGTAAAATGAATGTGATCACCACCGGGCAAACCGGTCACGGATTTAACTGGGATGACCGGTATAATTTGTTGAGCGGGATCATCGGTGGTTTTTTTCTGCAGCTCTCGTATTTTGGAACAGATCAGTCGCAGGTAGGCCGCTACCTTACCGCCAAATCGCTTTCGGAAAGCAGGCTGGGGCTGTTGATGAACGGCCTGGTCAAGGTCCCCATGCAGTTTATGATCCTGTTGCTGGGTGTCCTCGTTTTTTCATTTTACCAGTTTGTGCATGAACCGGTATTTTTTAATGAATCCCAGCTCAAGCGTCTCGAACAATCCGTGTATAAGGATTCGCTGGCGCAGTTGCGTGCCGGCTATGATGCACTCGAATCTGCCAAAGTAAAGGAGCTCTCCCGGCTGGTATCCGATTCTGTGCGGGAAGGAAGCGCTACCTGGAACCAGGTGCAATCCGTGGTGCATTCCACCGAAGAAAAAAAACTGGTTTACCGGAACACGGTCAAACGATGGTTGAGCAGCCCCCATGTAAAAGGCGACAGCAACGACACGAATTATATATTCCTGCGTTTTGTAGTGGACTACCTGCCCAGGGGCCTGGTGGGGCTGCTCATCGCCGTTATATTCCTTGCAGCATGGGGATCGATTGCCGCCGCGCTCAACTCCCTTGCTTCCTCTACCATCGTTGATTTTCATATGCGGTTTTCAAGGCAACCCGTGGCAGAGGACCGGGAGTTTATGTTGTCGAGATGGTATACGCTGGCCTGGGGTATTTTTTGCATCATCGTGGCACAACTGGCGTATAATATCGGCAACAGCCTGATTGAAGCCGTCAATGTGCTTGGCTCTCTTTTTTATGGCGTTATACTGGGTATATTCCTGGTGGCCTTTTATATGAAAAGAGTGGGTGCCACGGCTGTTTTTATCAGCGCCGTGCTGGTGGAATTGTGTGTCATCCTCATCCAGGTTCTCAACCAAAAAGGGATCGTTGCCATCGGCTTTCTCTGGTTGAATGCCATCGGTGCCATCGGAGTAATACTGGTCAGCGCCCTGCTCAACCTTTTTATAAAATCTTCCGCCATTAAAAAAGCATAAGGTCGGGCCCATCCCCGCGACAAATGGATAAAAAAAAGTCCCGGAATAACCGGGACTTTTTCATGTATGCGATGGCGTTAGTTATTTCAGCGATGCGATCAGTTTTTCATTCAGCGCCACATAGTCATCGTTCCTGGCTTCCCTTGCCAGGTCCATTGATTTTTGTGCCGTACTGATGGCGTCCTGTTTCCTGCCCAGTTTGGCCAGGCACCTGGCTTTCTGGTAGTATATGAAGAATGCCTTTGGTTCCTGCTCGATTCCTTTGTTAAACCATTCCAGTGATTTATTCAGGTCTTTCCCATTGTCCATATAATAGATGGCGGCGCTGTAATAGGGGCGACTGTCCTTGTTAAAAATATTGTCGATCTGTGCCATCACCTTTGAGTCCACATCCGTTTTGATGGGCATCGCCACCACGGTCTTGTCCCATACCAGTTCCAGGTCGCAGCTGCTGCCGGTCATATTGTCGAAGAAAAAAGTCATTGTTTCAACGGAGAAAGGCAGTGTTTCCACGCTGGCGGTAAACCTCAGCACATCCTGGTCTTGTTTGTACTGGGCAGGCGAGGTAACATCGAGTTGTTTGGTAATGATAAAGGTCCATTCGCTCGCACCTGGGATGGTGAGCAGCCCATATTTTCCTGCGGGCACTTTAGTTCCTCCAATGCTCACATCGTCGCCGAAAGTAATAGTGGTTGCCTGGTTGGCGCCTGTCCTCCACACCTTACCAAAAGGCACCAGGTCGCCAAAAATCTGGCGGCCCTTTACGCTCGGTCTTGAGTAAGACAGTTCAATGTTTGAAAGTCCAAAATCCTGTTTGACGTATTGTGGTGGAGAAGGGGCCGGCGTTCTGAGTTGCTGAGCGGAACTGCTAAAATAACTTGCGCAAATAACTGCAAGCAGATAGAATCTCTTTTTCATATGTCTGACTGTTTTGAAGGGCAAATGTACAGGAATTGATCTCAACCATCAGCGCACATTGATGAGTAAAAATCAGAATGGGATTCTTACCAGTACCCTGGCTTTCTTCCCTTTGAGCAATTCCCAGGCCGGACCTTGCTGAACGAGCCGGATGGCTTCCCGGTCTGCCTCGGGTAACAATGATTTTTCAATCCTGAAGTCGGACATTTTCCCGTTATCACGGAGTTGGAAGGAAAGATCCACGTTGCCATGTAATCCCAGGCTGTCGTAGAAAAGCCGCGAATGAGTGGCTATATATCCATAGA
>DATJYH010000390.1:0-9021 GCA_035499675.1 Puia sp. | reverse complement strand
TCAATTCAAACCTTTTGAGTTGTAAATAAGAGGGCAGGACCCTGATCTTTTTTTCTGCATCAATGATTTTTCTTCTCACCACGAGTCCCAGTGGGGTCTTTAAAAAGACATTGATGCGATGGAACAGGTATTCTCCTCTTTCGGTTGGCCTTACCTGGTAGACAAGCCGCTCGGTTTGACCCGGCTTGAGCGCGGTACGCAGAAAAAAATTCCTTACCTGCAGCTGGTCCGGCAATTCATCGATGATGCCGGCCTGCACATCAAAGGGGTAATGATTGGTGATTTGAAGGGTTACCATATTCTGGTCACCGTTGCTCAGCTGATCCGGCAGTTCCCGGCTCAGCGTTACCGGTTGGCTCCTGTTAAACAGGAAGAGATAATCTGCCAGCACGGCCAGGACAAGGAACAGGAACATGATCCGGGCAATATTGAACAGGAAGGGCAGGCCGTACGCACATACGAACAGGAGGATGATCCCTACCAGGCACCAGTAAAAGCGCCTGCTGAAAAACAGCGATGTATAGAATTTTTTGATCATGAAAATCGTCTGGATGATTGTTCAGGGTATCCGCCCTATGTTGTGGTTATCTCGGGATATCCAGTGACTGGATGATCTCCCGGATCACATCGTCTGCGGAAGCGCCTTCCATTTCTTTTTCGGGGGTAAGTACCAGCCTGTGACGCAATACAGCCGGTGCCACATATACGATGTCATCCGGCAAAACAAAATCCCGGCCATGCATGGCCGCTATTGCCTTGGCGCCATACAGAATTCCAATGGAAGCCCTTGGTGAAGCGCCCAGGTAAATGGATTTGTGTTGACGCGTGGCATGCACCATGGCTGTGATAAAACGGATCAGTTTTTCTTCGGCATGCAGTTGACGCACCTGTTTTCGCAGCTGACCGATCAGTGATGCGGTGAGCACGGGTTGCACCAGCTCGAACATGTTTGCGGTTCCCAATTCATGATGATTGAGTACCACACGGTACTCCTCCTCGGGAGTGGGGTAGTCCACCCTGATCTTGAAGAGGAAGCGGTCCAGCTGCGCTTCGGGCAGGTGATAAGTGCCTTCCTGTTCGATGGGGTTTTGTGTGGCTACCACCATAAAGGGAGGCTGGAAATGATAGGTATGACCGTCGACCGTTACCTGTCTTTCTTCCATGACCTCAAACAGGGCAGCCTGTGTTTTGGCGGGTGCGCGGTTGATTTCATCGATCAGCACGATATTGCTGAAAATGGGTCCCTGGCGGAACTGGAAATTCATATCCTTCGGGTCAAATACGGAGGTGCCGATCACATCACTTGGCATGAGGTCGGGCGTAAACTGGATACGTGAAAATTTTACAGAAATCGTCTTGCTTAAAAGTTTGGCGGTGAGGGTCTTTGCCACACCGGGCACGCCCTCAATGAGGATATGTCCATCGGCCAGGATACCGGCCAGCAAAAGTTCGATCATTTTTTCCTGTCCCACCACCACCTTGCCTATCTCCTGTTTGAGCAGGGTTACCGCCTGTTGAAGTTCCCCGAGGTCGGTGCGTTGTCCGAATAAGTTGTCTTCCATCGTTATGCTTGTTTATAAAATGCTTCTATTTTCTGATTAAAATCCAACAGTTCCTCGTCGCGCGGCGTATACCCATCCTGGAACATCCTGATCCAGGTAACCAGGTCCGCCACTCCCTCACGGTGGTAACCGCTTTTATAAGAAACGCGGTCGATGAATGCTTCGTTCATCAGCGAGGTCGGGATATTGTATTTGCTGCGCACGTGGTCCAGGAATTGGGCCGACATCTTCGAGGCCAGGTCGCCATGGTCTTTTCGCTGGTAATATAAACGGCCGATGGTCTTTACAAAATCAAGCGAGCTGTTACGCAGCGAACCGATGGCCGGTATCATCCTTTGTCTCCGTTTTGATTCAAAAAGGTAGACAATGCCAAAGAGCAGCAGCACCAGCCAAAAGGCCCAGCGCAACGGGCGGCTGTTCAGTATGAATTGAAAGGCGGAGAAATTGCTGTTCCGCGGGTAACGGAAATAATCGTCCCATTTAACTTCCTCCAGCCCGGAGGGGAGATAGGAAAAAACATTATCGTAATAGGCTTTGTTGTCCTGGTGCAGCAAAAAGAAATTGGTGAGTGCCAGCGGAGCAAAGTGAAGAAACAGGTTGCCGCCTCCCTTGTAGCTGAATCGTACAAAATTGGGATGACCGCTCCTGTCGCGGCCCAGCACCGTGGTATAGGTGGTATCAAGGGAATCGATGCCATTGTCCAGTGCGAGACCGGGATAGGTAAACGACATGGAATCACCGGTGATGGGACTGTATACGCTGACCCCGAGTTTTTCCGACGCAAAGAATCCGGAATCCCCGGCCATTTTTATCTTGAGGCTGCTCAACAGGGAATCACCGATGTGAAAGGCGGAAATAAATACCTGGTTGCCTTCTCCCACAAAATTCATCAGCGCGTTGATCTCGCGCTGGTCGGGTATTACCCGGGGTGCAATGATGATGTATCCTTTTCGCTGTTTGGTAGTATTTGACTGACTGCTGTAATCCGTGTTGACAAAATACCGGTAGTCGGCGGGTGAACTGTTGTTCTCCGTGATAATGGCCCGGGGAAAAATATACCGCAGGTTTTCATAGGCATAAAAGGTCCCGTAGGGGATCCTGTCCTTTCTCCACAAGCTGATCCGCTGGTCAAGTAATTTTGGACGACTGCCGCAGCCCGTACTGAGCATTGTCAGCAAAACGGCCACTGCGAATAGGTATGATCGATTTCTTTTCAATGGTGCGTATACTGGTAAAAATCTTCAAAATGCCTGCGGGTCGTGTCAAACTGTTCCGCCGTTACCACAAAATCACCGTACCATACATATTCATAAACACGTGTCAGCAAACGGAAATTTTGTTCCTGCGGATGATGGGCCATTTCGCGCAGGTAATCTTCATTGCTGGCCCTGGCCTCAAAATGTATCCATTTTTTTTCATCGGCAGTCTTCAATGCTTTCAGGTACCGAAAGCGAATGGCTGCCCGCCAGTCGCCCGCCGCTTCCGCAGTGGCTATGCGTTGGTCCAGGTTTTCCCCGGGCAGGCCTGGCGATATGTCCTGCTCATCCTGCTTTTTACCGGAGGAGGCATAGAACAGGTAGAGCCTGTTCTCCACGACTATTTTGTAAAGGGCAAACAATAAAATGGATCCGAGCAGTATGTACCAGAACCAGCGCATCCAGGCGGACGAAAGCCACCGGAACATGCGGTCTGTAAAATTGGGGTCCCTGGTTTCTTTTGGTTTGACCCAGTAGTCAGGGTCATTGGCGTAAGCGAAATCAGGTTGCTTCTTTAATTCGTCTGTTACTGCAGGAGGAACTACCCGGAGCGACATGCTGTCCACCACAGGCTGTTCGGTACCGGCGGTCGTGGTATCCGTTGTTGTGCTGGTCTTCTCCCGGCTGCTGTCCACAAAGGGAAGCGCTTCTTCGCTGGTACCAACGGAGTCGGGTAGTCGCTTTGTGTCCTGTGCCCGGGCGGGGAGCTGGGCCAGCAGGAAAAGAACCAGGGCACAGGTGGCCGCCCGCCGGAGGCGGAGGAAATGTCGGATATTGGAGCGGTATAGGTGCAGGCGGGAGAGGTTCATATCAGGATGTGGACGATGGGTTCATTTTTTTGGAAAGACGGATGGGGTACCATATAAAATACCAGAGGATAAAGACGAGGGAACCCAGGAGGATCAGGAGGCTGAGCCAGACCGGCATATTGGAGTACCGGGTTACAAATCCTTCCAGGAAAGCAGCCGTGAAAAATATGGGCACCAGGCCGATCATGCATTTCAGGCCGTCGCGTGCTCCCCGTTTCAGGGAATCGATGCGCCGGTGAGTGCCTGGGAAGAGCAGGCTGTTTCCGAGGATCAGTCCCGCCGCACCAGCAATGATAAAGGATGATATTTCCAGCGTTCCGTGAATCCAGATGACAAGCACCGATTTCCAACCCAGGCCCCTGGCAAAAAAGTAATACTGGAAAGAGCCTACCAGGACGGCATTTTCAAAGATGAGCCATACGGTGCCGATGGAGACGAGGATACCCGCTGCAAACATCATGAAAGCCACTTTTACGTTGTGTACGGCGATATAAGAGAACATACTTACCCTGTCCGCACTTTTGTACACGCCGAAAGGATCACCTTTCGCGATATTGTCCTCCGTCATTTCCACATAACGGTCGCCCAGCACACCCCGGACAAAACTTTGATCGTGCGCAGCCGAAAAAGCAGCCATGATGGCAACAACCATAAAAATGGCAAAGGAAAACAACAGCTCGCGGTGATATTTGCGGATCACCAGCGGAAGTTCGGTCCTCCAGAACCGGACAATCCGGGATGATTCCTCTTTTTTGTTTTTGTAAATGCCAAGATAGATGCGGGAGGCCAGCCCGTTGAGATACTCGGTAACCCTGCTATGCGGGTAAAAGGTTTTGGAATAACCGAGGTCATTCACCAGCTCGGTAAACTGGTCGGCCATCTGGTCCGGGTCTGTAGCCGGCAGATACTGGTATTCCTTCCACTTGTTGATATTTTTTTTGATAAACAGTCCTTCCCGCACAATAAAATAAATTAGATGTTTTCTTTGGTTGACATGGACGCAAAGGGTTGCCGCCTTCGTTGAAAAAAAATATATTTACCGATAAATATAACAGGAAAATCTGAGAAAAAACCTGCCGGCCCGGAAGTCATGGCAACTCTAACGCAGCGGGTTGATTTTCTGTTGTGAAGCGCATTATGTTTGTCAAATTAGATACCGGATTTAACATTGAAGTGGACTTCCCGATCAGCCCATTTCACAAACGGCTTTTTGGATGGTTCATCGACCTGGTGGTGATGATTGCTTATTTATGGATGGGTTCAAAATTGTTGTCGGCCATTTCTGATTCCTGGGCATCGAGGGAGTGGAGGGTCATCCTGTTTGGCCTCCCGCCTTTGTTTTACCATCTTTTTTTTGAAATAGCCTGGAACGGGCAGAGCATCGGTAAAAAAGCCATGGGTATCCGGGTCATCAGCGCCGACGGCGGCCAGCCATCCATCAGCCAGTTCCTGATACGGTGGGTGTTCAGGTTGGTCGATTTTCCGCTCTGGGTGGCGAGCGCCATCATTGGCGGCGTGCTCCCCTGGTGGTCCACCATGCTGCTCTTTGCAGGTATCGGGAGCGTCATCGCCTCTCCCAAATCGCAGCGCATCGGCGACCTCCTGGCGGGTACAATTGTCATCGATACCAGGACCACGACCTCCTGGGAGGATACCGTTTTTACCGAAATAGAAACGGGCTACCAGCCCCGGTATCCAAACGTGATGCAACTGAGTGATAAAGACATCAACACGCTAAAAAGCATCATCAATACGGTGAAAAAGAAAAACGACTTTGACCTTTCCATGCGGGTAGCGGAGAGGATCCGCTACAAACTGCATATCGAAAACAACCAGGATTCGCTGGATTTTCTCGAAACGCTGCTGAAGGACTATAACTACTACGCTACAAAGTGATATTAGGTATACTAACGACTACCCATACCCGTTGCCAGGATCGCAAAAAGAATAGCGATTACGAAAGCCGACAGTCCGATGATCAACAGTATACCAAGTATCTTGAAATAGGTCTTCAGCTCACCCAGACCTTCATTCAGCTTCAGCTGGTTCATACCCGTAACGCCTTCTTTGGCAGCCACCGAAAACCTGTAGAGGAAGTAGTTCAGGAGGCTTCCAATGGCAACGGCAATAAGTGTGGCCAGGATCGTTCCGGCCCTGGAGCTGGTGGTGATCCTGGTATATCCTTCTGCATCTATGATCTCCGTTCTTTTCAATTTACCAAAAAATGCCACGATCAGCACCAGTACATAACCCGCAAAGGCGCAGATGGCCATGATCCTGGCCCAGGTGGCAATGGTTTTGATATGTTCGCGACTGCTGTTGTCGAAGCTGATGTCGAAAAATTTCTCGAGGGAGGGTTGTTCACCTGTATTGTCCATAATCCTTGGTTTTAGAGTTTGCTGAGATTGAAAATATTGATGATCAATCCCAGGATGGCGAAGATGCCGCTGATGGTAAAATAGATCCGCAAGTTCCAGAGGCCTTTGTTGAACAGTTGCTGGTCCTGCGTTTCCAGGCCCCTGCGAACCAGGGTTGAAAACCGGTACAGTAAAAAGACCATGAAACCTAGGATCAGCAGTCCGAGGACGATCCCGGATATGATAAAGGCGCTGAAATCTTCAATACCCGGCATTATGCGGGAAACTGCATCGATAATGTACCCGCCTGCGAGTGTTACACAAATAAGCAGCAGGACCACGGCCACGATGCCGGTGACAGCGATGAACTTTGTCCATCGTACGGTATCCTTCAGCGTGTTCCCGGCATCATAGTCCACATGGATGTCCAATATCGCTTCGGAAGAACTGTTTTCCATAACGAGTTTGTTTTAGTATACACAATAAAGGGAAAATAGCTGAAATGCCAAAATGAGTAGACGGAATCAACGGCCGACCGCGTCCGCCGCAGTTTCAGCGCAGGCGGATGACAATGGACAGACCTCAGCGCTACCTGGCAGATCATATTCTACCCGCATCCCGCATCACGAATTCGCCAGGACTCCCGGCCCTTACTCGTAAACTACCCATCTAATGTGCTGACCAGGGAACCGCTGCCGTTCACCACAGTAGTACCGAAGCTTAATCAGGGCACTCTCCCGAAAACGGGCTGTAATCGTTTTCGGGCGGCCTTTTTTGGTTACTTTTTTGGCCGGGCAAAAAAGTAACAAATCGCCGTTCTCACCGAAATCCAACAGCTAACATCATAAACAACAAAGCCAGCGCATAGAACGAAAGCATCACAATGGTAAGGATGCCCAGGAATTTAAAACAGGACTTCAGGTTGCGGAGAGAACCGCTCAATTGTTCCTGGTCGTTGTTCTTCAGGGCCACCTGCATTTTACCCGAGAAATTGAAGAGGTACAAACAGGGAAAGAAATACAACAGGGCAACGAGGATATAAATGATGGATAAAAAAGCGCCGCCCACGGCCCCACCGCCCGACATTCCCATTTGACGAAAGGCCGCTCCGAAAAATGCGCCGGCAAATAATGCAGCGAGGACAATCAGCCCACACATAACAAACCCCACAATGGAAAGGAATTTTGCCCATTTGGCAGTTTCTGCCAAATAAGAGGAAGATTGCTGGTCTACATGCAGCTCAAATAAGCTGCTGGTTTGATTTTGGTCCATGATGGTTGATTTAGGGAACACAATAAAAGCAAAATTGCTTAAATGCCAAAATAGTTGACAGTGGACAGACCTCGGCCCTTACTCGTAAACTATGCATCTATTGCGCCGACCAGGGAACCGCTGCTGTTCACCACAGTAGTACCGAAGCTTAATCAAGGCCAGCGCCGGGAACGGGCTGTAATCGTTCCCGGGCCGCCTTTTTTGGTTACTTTTTTGGCGGAGCAAAAAAGTAACAGAAAGAATAATCGGTCGAAGTTGTTCAATAATCCCTGTACGGCAAGACTCCCGACGCTCCTAATACGCTCTCGCAAACAACACCCGCTGCTTACTCGGCTTTCCGGTCAGGATACATTTCCCATCTTCCAGGGGATTATTGAGGGGAATACAGCGGATGCTGGCCTTTGTTTTTTCCTTGATGGCTTCCTCGGTGGCCGCAGTGCCATCCCAATGGGCGGAGATAAATCCACCTTTTTCATCCAGCAATTTTTCAAATTCGTCCCAGACATCCGCCCGGGTGATATGTGTGTCGCGGTAAACGAGCGCCCGGTTATAAAGATTCTGCTGGATGGTATCCAGCAAACCTGAAATGGTTTGCGTAAGGCCTTCCATGGCAACGGTTGTTTTTCCTCTGGTATCACGTCTCGCCAGTTCGACCGTTTGTTGTTCCAGGTCGCGCAGCCCAAGCGCCAGGCGTATGGGCACACCCTTCTTTTCATATTCCGCAAATTTCCAGCCGGGACGTGCATTGTCCTTGTTATCGAACTTGACACGGATCCCTGCTGCCTTCAGTTGCTTTGCAATGGCTGCACCTTTTTCATCCAGCAGCTCTTTCTTTTCATTGCCCTTGTAAATGGGAACGATCACCACCTGCAGTGGAGCGATTTTGGGAGGGAGCACCAGGCCTTCGTCATCGCTGTGCGCCATCACCAGTGCGCCCACCAGGCGTGTGCTTACGCCCCAGCTGGTGGCCCACACATAGTCGAGCTGGTTATTCTGATCTGAGAATTTTACGTCAAATGCCCTGGCAAAGTTCTGTCCGAGGAAATGAGAGGTTCCCGTCTGCAACGCTTTTCCATCCTGCATCAGCGCCTCGATGCAATAGGTATCGATGGCCCCGGCAAAACGTTCGCTTTCGGTTTTCACGCCGCGGATCACCGGCACTGCCATATATTCCTCCACAAAGTCCGCGTACACCTGCAGCATCTGCCTGGTTTCTGCAATGGCTTCCTCCGCGGTAGCATGGGCGGTATGCCCTTCCTGCCACAGGAACTCGGCCGTGCGTAAAAACAAACGGGTCCGCATTTCCCATCTCACCACATTGGCCCATTGATTGATCAGCAGCGGCAGGTCGCGGTACGACTGGATCCATGTTTTATACGTATTCCAGATGATGGTTTCACTGGTTGGACGAATGATCAGTTCTTCCTCGAGTTTGGCTTCGGGATCCACCACGATGCCTTCCCCATCCGGGTTGTTCTTCAAACGGTAATGGGTAACCACCGCACATTCCTTGGCAAAGCCCTCCACATGGGCGGCTTCGCGGCTAAAAAAACTTTTGGGAATGAACAAGGGGAAGTAGGCGTTTTCATGCCCGGTATCCTTGAACATCCTGTCCAGCTGGTCGCGCATATTTTCCCAAAGCGCAAAGCCATAAGGCTTGATGACCATGCATCCCCTGACCGCTGAATAGTCAGCCAGGCCGCCTTTGATTACCAAATCATTGTACCATTGCGCGTAATCTTCCTGTCGGCTTGTGATTTCTTTG
>DATJYH010000389.1:0-10072 GCA_035499675.1 Puia sp. | reverse complement strand
AAACATTTGAACGAGTTACTGCAGGATTTCCTGTCGCTTGGAAAACTGGAAGAGGGTCGTATCCGGGCAGAAGTAAAGGAATTCAACGCCCGGGAATTCATCCTGGAAACAGTGGATGAGATGAAAGCCATTCTGAAAGAGGGTCAGAACATCCAGACAGACTATGCCGGCGCTGACATGGTACTGTCCGACAAGCTCATGCTGAAAAACATTCTTATCAACCTGTTGGGCAATGCCTCAAAGTTTTCGGGCAACGGATCCATTATCTGGCTTACCATTCGTACCGGTGAAGAAGGCCTGGTCCTGACTGTTAAAGATGAGGGTATAGGCATCTCGGAAGAAGACCAGCAACACCTGTTCAGTAGTTTTTTCCGCGCCAAGAACGTGGTCAATATAGAAGGCACCGGCCTGGGGCTGCATATTGTAAAAAGATATGTGGAGTTGCTGGAGGGTTCCATTGAACTGGAAAGCCGGCTCAACGAGGGTACATCCGTACGCATCCTGCTGCCAAAACCGGCGTCCCAATACCAATGAGCCCGGCCGCCTTCCCAATGACTGTCCAATTACGTACATTAGCAGGATGTTTCGCCATCCCGTTTTCGCAACCATTTTCGTGAGCCTGTACCTGCTTGCCTATTGCGTATTGATGGTATTTGGCGACCTGCCATGGCTGACAGCTATCCTGTTTCTCCTTTCTCCTTTTTTTGTTATCTGGATGGCATACACGATCATGCGGCATGGACGTTACCAGGGGCCCGAGTTGGGAGAAGAGGAATTTGGATACCAGGACCGGGAACACGACTCACTGGGTATTTTCTGAATGCTTATGGGTGATGCCTTCCGCGAATTCCGGCAGCAAGACCGGGTCAGTGACAGGTAATAACCCCTGATCGGGCCGTTGCCAGTACCGGGCTGATAAAAGGGATCCCCAGGTCAAGCCCTCTTAAAATCAGCAGCAGGCCTATGCATCCGATTATATAGGGAACAGCTTTCTTAAAATGATTTCGAACGGCTGCACTCAGAAAGGATCCTGCGTAGCTCACTGCCAGCAGCATGGGCAGGGTGCCCACTCCAAAAAAGATCATATAAAGCATTGCTGCACCTGCTGTGCCGGAAGTCATTGAAATTGCTACGGCCAGGTAGACCATACCGCAGGGCAGCAGGCCGTTGGCAATACCCAGTAAGAACAGGGAATCCAGGCCGGGAGCCTTCCATAATTTCAGGATCATATCTCCAATGGCTGCATGAAATCTTTTGATAACGGCAGGTTGCCAAACCTGTTTACCGAATGTCTGCCAGCCAACCATTATTAAAATGGCAACCCCCAATAGAATCGAAAACCATTGCTGAAAGCCGGCCATTTGAATCCTTCGTCCTGCCAATCCAAAGATCAGCCCCAAACCACCATAGGTTAATATCCGCCCACCATGATAAACAACCAGTGAAACCAGCCGACGCGCCGGGGCGGCATCCCGGATGGGCAGCGCAAACATAAGAGGTCCGCACATGCCCGCACAATGCAGGCTGCTGACGACGCCCAAAAGTATCGCTTCTAGTGTCCAGGTTACCGTCATATCATAAAACCGTGAAAGGTTCTTCCGAATAATATTTCACATGATTGGTTTCCCATTGAATCTTGACAACATAATGACCCGGGAAAAATGATCTTGCATCCACGCGCTGGCAGCCCGCGGCATCCAGCGATACCGGGATTTTTCTGTCGCGGGAGGCATCCGAAGCGCAGTAGAACAGGATGGTGCCGGAGGTGCCTGCCTGTTGTATTTCCCTGGGGAAATGGATGGATATGCCTTCCCCATCCTGCCTGACCAATACCGCACCGCTGAGCGCCCGTGCATTGTTTTTTTGTTCAATGACGTCCTGGTAAACCAGTTCATCCCGGTAGTATTCGTTGGTAACCAAATTGACCGGTGTACGTACACAACGGTACACCATATATGACATCAGCCCGGCAAAGGCTGCAAAAACCAATAATAATTTGTATCCCCAGTTCATAAATTTTTATTTAACAGTTTATTATTTTTTTTTTTCCTGGTCTCTAGTCTGAATCCGGTAGGGGCCCCAGGAAATTGGTTTCTATCACATCAATTTTTCTTTTGCCCTCATACAATCCGATCCTGATGGATGTTTTTCTTTCCCGGACCAGTTGTTTGGGCAACAGCACAAAAAAAGTACCGGCGCTTTCATCGTCTTTCTTTACATGGACCGTTTCACCCCCGATCAATTCCACTTTCCCGCTTACATCCTCCAGGCGCAGTGTCAGGGGAATATCCCGCAGGGTTTTATTAGCTATCTTGATGCTGTAGAGATTAGAAATGCTGTCGGCCCCACGTTCCTGGTACAACATGCCCGGTGTGCGTATGATCGTGGCATCCACATCTTTCCGGGTGATCAGCAAAATGCTGAGGATTACCAGCAACACAGCCAGGAGTGCGGAATATAGTTTCATCCGCGTTGTGTACTGAAGCGGCATTTTTTCCGCAATCCCGGTTTCCGAAGCATAGCGGATCAAACCCGGTTGCCTGCCGGTATTTTTCATCATGTGGTCGCAGGCATCGATACACGCAGTACAGCCTATGCATTCCATTTGTGTGCCATTTCGTATATCGATTCCCGTTGGACATACTTTTATGCATTGCAGGCAGTCGATGCAATCTCCCGATTCCGGGATCGCTTTTTTGGAAAATTTTGCCCGGGGCTCGCCCCGTTTGTAATCATATGCCACGATCATCGAATTCCTGTCGAGCAATACGCCCTGCAACCTGCCGTAAGGGCAAACCACCGTACAAACCTGCTCCCGGAAGTAGGCATATACGCCGTAAAAGACCAGTGAAAAAATGAGGAGGGAGGAAAGCCCGGCCCTGTGGTCGCCAATGGGTTCCGTCATGATCCGCCACAGGTCCCTGCTTCCGATGATGTATGCGAGAAAAAAATTGGCGATGATAAAAGAAAGCAGGAAAAAAATAAAGTGCTTGCTCCCTTTGATAAATATTTTCCTGGTGGTCCAGGGTGATTTCTTTAACAGGCGCTGATGAGCCGCATCGCCTTCTATCAAATATTCCACTTTACGAAAGAGCATCTCCATAAAAATTGTTTGGGGGCAGATCCACCCGCAAAACAACCGTCCGAAGGCTGCCGTGAAAAGCACAATGAAGATGACAAAGGTCACCATGGTCAGTCCGAAGATGAAGAAATCCTGCGGCCAGAATACTTTTCCAAAAATGACAAACCGGGCTGCAGGAATATTGAACATAAACAGCGGGCGGTCGTTGACATAGATAAATGGCAATGAAAGGAACACCGCAAAAAAGAACCAGCTGACATAGGTACGGATAGTATAGAACCGGCCCTTCGGTTTCTGCGCGAATATCCATTTGCGCTTGCCCTGCGCATCAATGGTAACCTGACGGTCGCGAAAAGACGAGTCCGGGTTTTTTATTACATCAGGTTCATTGCTCATTATACTGGTATAATTTTTAAGTGTCAGTATGGTACCGGTCCGGGCAAACTAGTTCGACAAAGTGGCTGTTGTGGTTTTATCAGTGCCGGTCGCTGCGGGTTCCACGAACAAAGTCCCCTGTGGCGCCTTTCCGTTGGGAGGGTTGCTGCCGTGCAATGATTTTATATAGCTCGCCACCTGTGCGATCTGGGAAGGGCTGTAATCATCCTTCCAGCTCTTCATACCTTTTTCCGGCACGCCATATTTAATGGTCTTAAACACATCGTTGATGCTTCCGCCATGCAGCCAGTAGTCATCCGTAAGATTGGGCCCCACGCCGCCTTCCCCCAATTTTCCATGACAGGCAAAACAGGTAGTTTCAAAAATCGTTTTGCCCGCTTGCAGGTCAGAAGCACCTGCCAGGTATTTGACCGAATTCTCATCCACGTTATTGGCCGCTTTCTTCAGGTAGGCTTCTTTTTCTACCGCAGCCTTGGTGACTGCTATCTGGTATTCCTCCGCGCTGAGCGGGGCCGAATGCGCCACATGGAATCTCCATAAATAGATCACGGCGAAAAGGATGGTTGCGTAAAACCCGTAGACCCACCAGGGCGGCAGACGGTTGTCAAGCTCCCTGATGCCATCGTAGTTATGTCCCAGGTCAATATTGACTTCCTGTTCCACGGGGCGAAATTTGTTGAACCTGTCCCACCAGCTGACAGACGGTTTTTGCAAAGCGGCGGCTTTGGCAGCGGCAGTTTTTTTACGCGGGGGCATATCGGTTTTCAACAATTGCTGCAGTTGATAGAGCAGGACCAGTAGCACGGTCAGCTCCAGCAACACCACCGCTCCCATAAAATAAAAAGCGGTGGCAGAAATGCCCCCAAAAGAAGATATCGCCGACAAAGTCTGCTTTGCAGTTGCATCCTGTGCCGATACGGTTGAAGACAAAAACATCAACCCTGCTATCAGGGCGGCCGCACCGCCCGCAGTAACTCCCTTATTTTGTGTTGCTCCCGCTGCCTGCTCCTGTTCTTTTTTGCTCCGGGCATAGGCATACCCTACCAGTAGGTTGGCGAGCAGGAAAATGGCAAGCAACAGGATACCCATGATGATCAGCATCACAATGACAAATGGGTTGGACATGGAGGAAGGTACCGGGGGGCCGTCGGCCCGGGCCACGGAACTGCCAAACAATATAAAGGCGAGGATCACAATCCTTTGGAAGGGTCCGGTAAATCGATTTTTGAGAAAGTCCGGGAACATAGACAATTATTTTTAGTTAGGCATTTTTATCCAATGGTATTTGACTGATTTCATCCAGCATTTTCTTATCGGCCCGTAAAGCCCAGAGTGATACGGCCAGGAAGAAAATGCCGAATATGACGAAGGAGGTAATCCCGTAGATGCTTACGGAGCTTATCTTTTCCAGGTAGTGAATAAATTTCATGATTTTCGATTATGATTTATTGATCAATTACCCATCAGGCTGGTTCCATCGTGGCTCAAGGCCGTCTGTTCTTTGGGTGCGGCTTTGATGTCCTTGCCCACCCTTTGCAGGTAGGCAATCAGGGCGATGATTTCCTTATTGCTGCTGGTCTTGATCTTGCTGTCCAGCAGGCTGGCTTTAATTTCGGTTGCCTGTGCCCGTAAGTCATTGTTAGCCTCTTGTTCATACCCGTCGGGATAGGGCACACCCAATATTTTCATGGCATGGATCATCGCAGGGGTTTCCAGGGTGTCGATATTTTCATCGAACAACCAGCCATAGGAGGGCATAATGGATCCCGGCGACATGGACTGCGGGTCCAGCATATGATTGAAATGCCAGCTGTCGGGATACTTGCCTCCTATTCTCGCCAGATCCGGACCGGTTCTTTTGGAGCCCCACTGAAACGGATGATCGTACACAAATTCGCCGGCTTTGGAATATTCGCCATAACGGGCCACTTCATCACGGAAGGGGCGTATCATTTGTGAATGACAGAGATAACAGCCTTCACGGATGTAGATGTCGCGGCCATGCAATTCAAGCGGTGTATAGGGTTTTACGCTGCTGATGGTGGGGATATTTGATTTCACCAGGAAGGTGGGAATGAGTTCGATAAGGCCGCCGATGGCTACCAGTACCAGGCTGAACAGCATCATCTTCATCGGCCTTCTTTCAATCCAGCGGTGCCAGTATTCATGTCCGTGCGTTGGGATGACAACCGGCAGCGGTGCGGCTTCGGCAGCTTCGTCGGAAACAAAACTTCCCTGCAGTATTGTTTTGCGCAGGTTGTAGATCATGATGAACACGCCGATGATATAGAGCGATCCACCGATGCTCCGGGTAACATACATAGGGATGATGTGCGTTACGGTTTCCAGGAACTGGAACCTGAGCTGACCCTCTTCTGTAAAACTCTTCCACATCATACTTTGGGTGAATCCAGCCCAGTACAACGGAATGGCATACAGAACAATTCCAATGGTGCCAATCCAAAAATGGGTACCGGCCAGCTTTTTTGAATACAGTGTCGTGTTCCACATCTTCGGGATCAGCCAATACAATACACCGAAAGTCAGGAACCCATTCCATCCCAGCGCGCCGATGTGTACATGTGCAATGGTCCAGTCGGTAAAGTGAGAAATGGCATTTACACTTTTCAGGCTCAGCATGGGTCCTTCAAAAGTGGCCATACCATAGCAGGTAATGGCAACCACCAGGAACTTTAACACAGGTTCCTCCCGCACTTTGTCCCAGGCTCCCCGCAGCGTGAAGAGACCGTTGAGCATGCCACCCCAGCTGGGTGCGATCAGCATCACTGAAAACACCACGCCGAGCGACTGTGCCCAGTCGGGAAGTGCAGTATACAACAAGTGGTGGGGACCGGCCCATATATAAATAAATATGAGCGCCCAGAAATGTATGATTGAAAGACGATAGGAATAAATAGGCCGGTTGGCTGCCTTGGGGAGAAAATAATACATGAGGCCGAGGTAGGGAGTAGTCAGGAAAAATGCTACGGCATTGTGCCCATACCACCACTGCACCAGGGCATCCTGTACGCCCGCATACCAGCTATAACTTTTCAAAAAAGAAATGGGAAGTTCAATGGAATTGACGATGTGCAACATGGCCACGGTGACCCAGGTGGCGATGTAAAACCAGATGGCCACATAAATATGACTCTCCCTCCGCTTGATGATGGTCCCAAACATATTGATCCCAAAAATGATCCATACCACAGCGATGGCAATGTCGATCGGCCATTCCAGTTCGGCATATTCCTTCCCGGAAGTATGCCCGGTCCACAGGCTGAGTGCTCCCGCTACAATGATGAGCTGCCATCCCCAAAAATGAATTTTGCTCAGGGTATCACTGAACATCCGCGTTTTGCAGAGGCGTTGGAGGGAATAGTAAACGCCCATGAAAATACCATTCCCCACAAAGGCAAAAATGACTGCATTGGTGTGTACGGGCCGCATCCTGCCAAAGGTGGTGGGTGCAAATCCCAGGTTCATGGAAGGGTAATACATCGCAATGGCGATCCATAACCCGACGAGCATACCCACGACGCCCCAAAACAAAACGGCATAAGCAAACCATTTGACGGTTTTGTTGTCGTAATAAAATTTCTCAACCTGCATAGGTATTTTTTTTGTTTAGATGTTCGGAATGAGCCTCGACCCGGTCAGGGTCTGCGGCATTCTTATTTTGAAGGGATGAATGATGTTCTTCTTCTTTCCGGGCGGCCATGGTGCCGTCATCGAAAAGGATCCTGACGGGGGGTGAAAAGTCGTCTTCGAACTGGCGGTGCCGCACACTCCATATAAATGCAAACAAAAAAACCGACGACACCGACATACTGGCGATCAGCAGAACAAATATTGCGCTCATGACAGATTTTTCTCCGGGTCAAAAATATCCAGCGCCAAAAATTGGCTGGATGATGAGGATTAAATAAATACATGATTATTATCATGCCCCAGCTTCCCCCTTCCTCTCAGCGGGTGGCGCGACCATCACTGGTACTTACACGAAAAAAACGATAGAGAGGAGAAAAGCCGGTTAAGGCGGTTAACAATACCAACATACCTGCTCCCACCGCCCCCGCCGATGCTGCACGCGGCAGACTTTGTAACAGGGGTAATCCCAAAAACACCATTCCAAACGCCGACCTGATTCCGCGCTCGATTGAACCGATATTCCTTTTCATCTTTTTTTTACAAATCTGCAAACAAGCTCCTTCCAAAAAAATGATGGTCCTCAACACCCGGAATGATACTGGTAGCAGTCTGCACTCAGATCCGGAGCAGCCTGGCTACCATGCTGCTGCTGCCATAGGTTACCAGCAAAATGGTCATGCTGCTCAACGGCATCAGGATGGCCGCCAGCAGGGGCGACAGGCTACCCTGCACGGCGAAGAAAAGGCCGACCAGGTTATAGGCAATAGACAGCACAAAACTCGTTGTGATGATCCGCCGGCTGGCTCTGCACAATGACAGGAAGGCCGGAAGCGCCGGCAAATGTTTTGCGTCCAGTATTGCATCGCAGGCCGGTGTAAAATTGTTGATGTCCTCGGTCACGGCGATTCCCACATCGCTCTGTTGCAGGGCAACCGCGTCGTTGAGCCCGTCTCCAATCATAGCCACCCGTTCGCCTTTGTCCTGCATCTGTCGCACATACTCTTTTTTGTGCTGCGGTTTTTGCTGAAAACGCAGGTTGGTCCCTGAACCAAACAACTGCTGCAACCGTGGGCGCTCGCCGGCATTGTCGCCGGACAATACCGACAAGCGGTAACTTTTTTTCAGTCGATGGATCAGCCTGCCGAGGTCGCTGCGATAGCGGTTGCCAAAGGGAAAATTCCCCAGCAGGCCACCTTCCCAGGATACATACACGCGCGTGCTATTTTCCGTTACCCCGGCGGTGCCGGCAACGAACTGCCGGGAACCGAGCAGGATCCTTCTTCCATCCACCCATCCCTCGATACCCATCCCCGGTTGTTCCCGGAAGCCGGTGACCCTTGCCCGGGGATCGCTGCCCAGTTGGGTGGCCAGGGCCATACTAAGCGGGTGACGCGACTGGGCAGCCAGGGTGCCCACCGCCCGTCGTTGTGCTTCGGTAAGCGGAGTGCCTTCATACCCGATATCCTGTTCTTTAGACAATGTGAGGGTCCCGGTTTTATCAAAAACGATGTGGTCGACGGTTGCGAGGCTTTCGATGGCCTGCGGGCCACGCAGGAAGAAATGATTTTTCCCGAGTATTCTTAAAATATTGGCGTTTGTAAAATTGGAAGAGAGCAGCAACGCACAGGGGCAGGCAATGATCATGATCGCAGTAACGGAACTGCCTATCCGCGCAGGATCGTGTATCCACCAGTAAACGGCGGCAGAAGCCGCTATCAGCAAAACGATGTAGGAAAAATACCGGCTGAGCAGGTGTACAAATGACGCGTTCGCATCTTTAACAGGCACATGAGTGCCCTGCTGGCTCCACAACCTGGTAAGGTAGCTTTGTGCTACTTCACGGATGACGAGCAGCTCGATATTGTTCCCGGTCTGTTTTCCCCCGGCATACAGGATCTCTCCCATTTCTTTCAACACCGGCAGGGACTCGCCGGTAACAAAACTGTAATCAATCATGGCCTGGCCCCTGGTCAGTATGCCATCCACCGGTATGAGTTCTTCAGCATGGATCAGCAAGGTATCACCCGGATGAATATCGGGCAGGGCCGTCGGGGTCTCCTGTCCGTCATTTATCCTGGTAACGGCAACCGGGAAATAGGAAGAATAGTCCCGATCGAAGGACAACTGCTGATAGGTTTTGTCCTGCAATAAGCGTCCGGCCAGCATAAAAAATACAATGCCCGACATGGCATCAAGGTATCCTGGTCCCCTGCCGGTGGAGATATCATAGACGCTTCGCGCGTACGTGATCAGGATGGCCAGGGCAATGGGTGCATCGATGTTCAGGAACCGCCGGCGCAGACTTTTCCAGGCGGAGATAAAAAAAGGATTGGCGCTGAAAAAAAACACAGGGATGGCCAGGATGAAATTGAGCATCCTGAAAAAAACGCGCATACGGTTCTCCGTAACCCCCATGCCGAAATATTCGGGGAAGCTGAGAAGCATGATGTTGCCAAAACAAAATCCCGCTACCCCCAACTGGTAGAGCAGCCGCTTCCCGATCCGCGGTTTTTGACCGCCAAGGTCGTTCAGGCTGAGGCAGGGTTCGTAGCCGATGCTTTCCAGTAGTTCTGCCACGGCGCGTAAACTGATCATTCCATGATCAAAAACCAGGTCGGCTTCCCTACGGGTGAAATTTACCCGGACTGAAACAATGCCTTCCTGCAGGCTGTGCAGGTTTTCGAGCAGGTACAGGCAGGAACTGCAATGGATCTGGGGCAGGTAAAAACTGACGTGGGTTTGCGATTCATCCCGGTAACGAATGAGTGGTGCGGCAATCTTTTCATCATCCAAAAAAGCAAATTTATTTTCCCGGGATCGGTTCTGCCGGTTCAATCCCGGCTTTGTATTCAGCGTGTAATAATCGCAGAGACCATGTTGCTGTAACAACTGGTACACCATTTTGCAGCCCTCGCAGCAAAACACCGCTTCTCCGGAACGAAT
>DATJYH010000388.1:0-5375 GCA_035499675.1 Puia sp. | reverse complement strand
CGCTGATGAAGGCAGGTTTAAAAATAGCCGGCTTTATGCTTTTGGCTGATTTCGGGCAAAAGGCAGCGTAGCAATGGGTGAATAGACCGCTTGGATGATGGTGGGCAGAAAGCATACCTTGCCTGTCCAAATCATGCAATATGAAGGCGGTAGCAATTTCGAGCTATGGCGGACCCGAGGTCCTCGCGGTAAAAGAATATCCGACACCGGTGCCCGGTGAAGAAGAAGTGTTGATCGAAGTAAAAGCATCCGGGCTCAACCGGGCCGATGTGTTTCAGCGCAAAGGCAATTATCCGCCACCGCCCGGAGTTCCGGCTGATATTCCAGGACTGGAAGTGTCAGGTGTTATTGCCTCCTGCGGACCCGGGGTAACCAAATGGAAGCCGGGCGATAAGGTCTGTGCCCTCCTGGCCGGGGCCGGTTATGCGCAATATGTGGCCGTAAAGGAAGGTCAATGCCTGCCCATTCCCGCCGGATGGAGTTTTACCGAAGCGGGCAGCCTGCCCGAAACCGTTTTTACTATTTGGTCAAATGTATTTCAACGGGGGGCGCTCCAACCGGGAGAAACCCTCCTGCTGCATGGCGGCAGCAGTGGCATCGGCATCACGGCGATTCAGCTGGCGCATGCGCTGGGATCAGGCGTAATTGTAACAGTGGGATCGGAAGAAAAGGGTAAGTATTGCCTGCGGCTGGGTGCGGATCGTTTTATCAACTACAAAACACAGGATTTTTAAAATGTATTGGGACGCGAATCGGTGGATGTGGTACTCGATATGGTCGGCGGAGATTATTTCCCCAAAAACCTGCAGCTCTTAAAACCCGAGGGCAGGCTGGTCCATATAAACGCCGTGGGTGGCGATCAGGTGGCCCTCAGCATTCATTACATCATGAGCAAGCGGTTGACCATTACCGGTAGCACGCTGAGAGCCAGGGAGTATGCGTATAAAAAAAAGCTGGCGGAGGCGGTATACAAACAGGTTTGGCCCATCATCGGGGCGGGTAAGTTCAAACCCGTGATCTACGAAACGTTCTCTTATCGCGATGCCGTGGCGGCGCATCGCCTGCTGGAGGAGAACCGGCATATCGGCAAGATCATGCTGGAATGGGAAAGCTGACCCATCGATTATGTTGTTTTCCCGGATGCAGGGCGGTTTACGATGGAAATGGACATGCCATCATGCGGCTTCAACCCCACCGTTTGCAGGATGGTGGAGGTTACGCCCTCCGTAGACGAGAGCAATTTGTTGAATCGCTGCACACCCAGCACAAAGCTATCGTCTGTTGCAGTATCCAATACGGCTCCTTCCCTGATCAGGTTATCAGCAATGATGCATGTGCCGGGTCTGGACAACTGCAATGACAAATTGAAATATTCTGCATAAGGCTCCTTGTCTGCATCAATAAAGATCAGGTCGAAGGGTTTTTGATGGTCGTGGATCATTTTTTCCAATACTTCCATGGCCTTACCAACCCTGACCTCCACTTTACCCGACAACCCCGCCCGCCCGATGTTCTTCCTCGCAACAGCGGCATGTGCGGGGTTTGCTTCCACGCTTATCATCGTCCCATCCTCCGGCAAGGCCCTTCCAAGCCAGATGGTGCTGTATCCGCCCAGGGTGCCGAGCTCCAGTATGGTTTTAGCCTGGCAGATCAGGGCCATCATCTGCAAAAACTTCCCCTGGTTGGGCGAAACAGAACTGGAAGGCAGACCTGCATCCTCCATGGTCTTTGGTATGGATAACAGGATTTCGTCTTCCGGGACCAGTAACGCATTGATGTAGTGGTCAACTTCTTTGAAAATATCTTTTTCCATGACTGTTGAAATTTTTTAAATATTATGCGTTGGTTTTAAAAATTTCCTTCCCTGGTTACATCTTTGGTTTTGCCTCCATGGCGATCGGAGAAACATCCACCAGCTCCAGCGATTTTACCATGTCTTTGACGGTATTTTTGTATTTTTTGAAATGAGCTGTTAGTATATGCGTTTTGTAGGCATCCTCATCCGCATATATTTCAAATACCGTAACATGGGTGGGATGCTGTTTTTCATAAACGGCCGACAGGCTCAGCACACCGGGCTCCACGCGCACGGCTGTTTCAATGCCTTCCCTGAGTGCTGCTTTATAATTTTCCAACTGCGCCGAGTCCACAACGATCCTTGCGATCCTGATCATCCGGGGTTTTTCCTGCGAAAAAGCGCTAAGCTGTGAAAACATCATGAGCGTAAACGCAACCAAAGCAGTTGCCAGCCTGCGCTGAGGTTTCCGGAATTTTACCTCATAATTTTTTTGAAAGCTATACCGGCTGATTGACCGCGGTTTTAATTTCATATATCCTGTTTGATGGGTTGATGTATGTCAGTAAAAAGCAGGTTTGTCTCCTTCCGTATGGGGTTTGTTTACACCAAGGCTTTTTCTCAGTTCCGATTCCGGGGTTTTCACCAGTTTTACTACCAGCGATGCCACACTCTTCCTGGACACCTCTGTTCCCTTAAATGCTTCCCCCTTCTGGGTGATCTCGTAATCCACTTCATCATAGTCGGTCAGCCAGGCTGGGCGTAATATGTTATAGTTGAGATCAGATGCTTCTATCAAACCCGCAGCCTTCCTATGCGGTCCCAGGTACTGACCAATCATGCGTTTGTTCCATTTCCCAAAGGCGCCAGGCACTTCATCATAGATCCCCAGTGAAGAAATAAAGATCAGTCTCCTGACAGCTGTTTCCTGCATTGCCCGAAGAATGTTTTGGGCAAGTTTATCCACCGGGCCATCAAGATTGGCATACACGATATCCTGCCCCTGCATGGCTTCCTTCAGTTTGTTGTGATCGGTTACATCAGCCTCTACAATGATTGCTTTGCCTGTTGCTACATCTCCCAGCTTGCGGGCATGGCGCAGGTAGAGCGTAAGCCGGATCCCCGGGTCATTTACCAGGAGCCCGATCACCTGTTTGGCGATCTGCCCGCCCGCTCCCAGTATCAATAGCTTTGTCATATAGGGTCATTGATAATCATTGAATGCATCCCGATTCGTGGCAAATAACTGTTACCTGTATACGTCAATTGTCGGTGTTATTTGCGATACTGCTCCTCGCTCACTTTCTCCAGCCATTCCACCATCTTTCCATCCAGCTGTTCCTGTATGGCGATATGCGTCATGGCCGTGGTAGCCGTGGCACCATGCCAGTGTTTTTCTCCCGGTGGAAACCAAACCACATCACCCGGACGAATTTCCTCTACGGCGCCTCCTTCCCGCTGCGCCCATCCGCAGCCCGAGGTAACGATCAGGGTCTGGCCCAGCGGATGTGTATGCCAGGCCGTCCTGGCCCCTGGTTCAAAACAAACGCTGGAGCCGGCCGTCCTCGCCGGTTCAATGGCCTGGAACAGGGGATCGATGCGCACGGTACCGGTAAACCATTCTGCCGGACCTTTTACGGACGGCTGCCAACCAGTTCTTTTTATTTCCATATAGAATTTAATTAACGATGAATAAGGCGCGGAGTTCGGGAAGAGGGAAGCAGTCCCAACTACATTCAGGCTAGGTTCAAAATTATGACGGCCTGGTAAACACGTAGTGATGCGACGAAGGTAAGAATAACTGTTTGTCGTAACTTGATTTGAATATTGGGTGGCATTGTTAAGTAAATAGCGTAATACAGAAACAGCAGCCGCCTCACCCAAAAGCAGGATCTATGCTCGAATTGGTCATTGAAGCCCGGAACGCTGCCATCAGCGAATCCATTCATGTCAAACGCATTCTTCCATTCAGGTTAAAGAGAATGGTGGGCCCTTTTATTTTCATGGATCATGCCGGCCCCATCAGGGATCTCCAGGCCAACACTTCCTCGCTGGATGTATTGCCTCATCCGCATATCGGGCTTTCTACCGTGACTTATTTATTTGGCGGTAAAGTGACGCACCGCGACAGCCTCGGCGTGGAGCAGGAGATCCGCCCGGGTGAAGTAAACTGGATGACGGCCGGCAGCGGCATCGCGCATTCGGAACGTTTTGAAGACCCGGCCGCACTGGCGGGTGGTCAACTGGAAATGATCCAAACCTGGGTAGCGCTTCCTGAACGCGATGAAGAAGGCGCGCCTACATTCAACAACTACAAACCCGAACAATTACCGATCCATACCGACAAGGGCGTTTGGATGCGACTGATCGCCGGCGATGCTTATGGTCTGCGCAACCATGTAAAAACCCACTCCCCGCTTTTTTACCTGCATGCCATGCTGGATGCAAACGCAAAATTTGGTCTGCCGAAGGAGCATACCGAACGGGGATTCTATATTGCAAAAGGCAGTGTTGAACTCAACGGCCAGGACTATCATGCCGGGCAAATGCTGGTATTCGATAAAGGCGCCGATCCTGTGATCCTCGCCAAAGAACCAACTGCACTGATGTTACTCGGCGGCGAACCATTGGGTGAACGTTTTATCTGGTGGAATTTTGTTTCCTCCCGGAAGGAACGCATTGAACAGGCTAAGGAAGATTGGAAACAGGGACGGATAAAACTCCCTCCCAATGATAACAAAGTGTTTGTTCCATTACCGGAAGACAAAAGCAAACCAGCCGGTGAAGCTCCGAAACCAGAACCGCTTTCCTAATGTGCAAATTTGCTGTCGCCTACTCGTTTCGCAATGATTTAACAGGGTTCGCGGCGGCGGCCTTTATGGCCTGATAGCTCACCGTGCACAAAGTAATAATGATAGCGCCAATTCCTGCAGATACAAAAATCCACCAGGCGGGGTCGGTCCTGTAGGGATATCCCTTTAGCCAGTTCTCCATGACATAATAGGAAACCGGCGTGGCGATGAGCAGCGAAATAAAAACCAGGACCACGAAATCGCCCGATAACAATTTCCAGAGATTAAAGATGGACGCTCCCAATACTTTTCGTACGCCAATTTCTTTGCTGCGTTGTTCGGCCATAAAGGAGGCGAGTCCAAAAAGGCCCAGGCAGGAAATAAAAATGGCGAGACTGGCAAACACGGTCGATAAATTCCCAACTCTTTCCTCTGCGGCAAATTTTGAAGCAAATTCTGTGTCGGCAAATTTATAGTCGAAGGGGGCGGAAAGAATATACTTTTTAAATACACTGGCTATTTTACCCACGGAAGATGCAGCGCTGGCCTCCGGATTCAGCTTCATCAGCATCCAGTTTACATTTTCGTAGTCCAGGAAATAAATGGCATGCTGCACGGGATCAAAGGGCGAATCCATCACAATATCTTTCACCACGCCGATAACGGTGTAGTTCCTGGCATGTGCGCCCGTTCCCATTGTTACCACAGTCCCCAACGGATGCTGCAGGTGCATGAATCTCACGGCCGCCTCGTTGAGGAGTATGGAGGAGGAATCGCCGCCAAAGTCT
>DATJYH010000387.1:0-22921 GCA_035499675.1 Puia sp. | reverse complement strand
CACCAAGGGCTCCATTTCCGATGTGATGAAGGGTTTTCAGAAAAGAGAAGGAACCAATGGCATCGACATTTACCGTGTGAAAGGATGGGACTATGCCGGGATGTGTGAAGTATTTGAAGCAGCCATCCGGAAAATGAGGATCACCCATACCCCTGCCCTCTTTCATGTGGAGGAAGTGACACAACCCCAGGGGCATTCCACTTCGGGTAGTCATGAACGTTACAAATCGTCCGAGCGGCTGGAATGGGAGCGGACCTGGGACGGCATTCGGAAAATGAAAGAATGGATCATTGAAAATACGCTGGCCAGCGATGAGGAGCTGAATGATATTGAAACAGCTGCCAAAGACCTGGTACGGCAGTGTAAGGCAGCTGCCTGGGAAAAATACCAGGCACCCATCCGCGAGCAGGTGAACAGGGCCGTGGAACTCATCCAGCGGGAAGCCGATCATTTGCCGGAGCACCGGCATGCGCTGGACAAACTCGCAACAGAACTCTCAGCCAACCGGGAACCTGCCCGGCGGGACGTGATGCATACCCTGCATGAGTCGCTGCTGATTGCCGAAGACAGCTTTGCGGCAGCAGACGCCAAACATTATTACGAAGAACTGCTGCAGCAAAATAAGTCGCTCTACAACTCCCACCTGTATCATGAAGGGGCCAGGAACCTGCTGCGGGTTAAAGCAGTAAAGGCGGTCTTCGACGAAGATGCGCCTGTCATCAACGGGTACGAGATCCTGAATCGGTATTTTGACGAATTGTTTGAAGCCAATCCAAAATTGATCGCCTTTGGCGAAGACCTCGGGCAGATCGGGGATGTGAACCAGGGATTCGCCGGCCTGCAGGCCAAGCACGGCGCCAACCGCATTTTTGATACGGGCATCCGCGAGTTGACCATCATGGGCCAGGGCATCGGTCTGGCCATGCGTGGCCTGCGACCCATTGCCGAGATCCAGTATATAGATTACCTCCTCTATGCCTTGCAGACACTGAGCGATGATCTGGCCACATTGCAATACCGGACCGCGGGCCGGCAAACGGCCCCGCTGATTGTCCGTACACGCGGCCACCGTCTCGAGGGTATCTGGCACAGCGGTTCTCCCATGGGTGTGATCCTCCATTCACTTCGTGGTTTGTATGTATGTGTGCCCCGGAACATGGTTCAGGCCGTGGGTATGTACAATACCCTCCTGGAGGGCGTGGATCCAGCGCTTGTGATTGAATGCCTGAATGGATACCGGCTCAAAGAAACCCTGCCCTCCAACCTGCTTGAATACAGGGTGCCCCTGGGCATTCCTGAAATCATCCGGGAAGGGAATGATATCACTATCGTGTCTTATGGTTCCACCTTGCGGGTAGTGCAGGAAGCGGCAGAAATCCTGGCGCAACAACAGATCGATTGCGAGATTGTGGACGTACAGACCTTATTGCCCTTCGATATTCATCACGTCATCCTCGAATCACTGAAGAAAACCAGCCGGATTGTATTTGTGGATGAAGATGTACCCGGCGGAGCCGCCGCATATATGTACAATCTTGTCATGGAAGAACAGGGAGGCTATCGCTGGCTCGATGTGTCCCCGCGCACGATCACCGCCAAGGCTCATCGCCCGGCCTACGCCAGCGATGGAGATTATTTCAGCAAACCCAATGCGGACCAGGTGGTGGATGTGGTGAGGGAGATGATGAGAGAATGAGTCGGGAGTCGGATGCCGGATACGCGATACGAAATACGGGATACGGACTGCATCTCAACATGTTTGAAATATTAAAGCATCTTAAGACTCAGGTCTGTCAATAGTCATCCGCCTACTCCGCCTAAGACGGATCCGGCGGACGCGGTTTGTACACTGTCAACTTTCTCAATCGGCCATCAGTCTAAAAAACGCTGCGTCCAGCGGGGTTCAGGTACCATGCACGCCTCTCTCTTTCCAAACCAGCGATACCGGTTTTTGGCTACCAGGTTGTAGATGCCATTGCGGATGAAGGGCGGCACGATCATGAAAGCATACAGCAACTGCCAGCCCCTTCCCAGGTAATTCAGTACTTTCAACGCCGCGGTTGATTGCGTATATACTTTTCCGTTATCAAGCAGGATGAAGGAATCAAAACCAATGGTGGGGAGCGACTGTTGCCGAAGGAAGGCCTGACCGGCAGATCCCTGGAGCGACCCGAAAACGAACTGATCTTTCTTATCCCGTTTCAGGATAAACTGCACGGCGCCGTTGCAGAGGTTGCAGACGCCGTCAAACAAGATGATTTTTTTATCAGCAGGGATGTTCACGGTATCGGTTACCTGTTGTGTAACAAGCGGCGGGTAAAATAGTTTTATCCGCCGCAGCTCAGGCCAGGTTGTGAAATACCTTCTGCACGTCTTCGTCCTGTTCCAGCCTGTCCACCAGCCGCAATACCTCCTGGGCCTGGTCTTCAGGCAGTTCCACCGTGGTCAAGGGTATCCATTCCACTTCCGCACTGATGGGCGTGAGGTTTCTTTCTTCCAGTGCCTTCTGCATGCTGCCGAAGTTGCTGAACCCGGTACGAAGTACCAGTACAGGTTCGTTGTTTTCACCGGCCCCTTCTCCCATCTCTTCCAGGCCAAAATCGATCAGCTCCAGTTCGAGATCATCCTGGTTCAAACCGGCGGGCTTTAATTTGAAAACTCCCATCTTCTTAAATTGAAAACTCACGCTTCCACTGGTGCCCAGGTTGCCGTTTCCCTTGTTGAAGTGAGAGCGCACATTGGCTACGGTGCGGGTGGGATTGTCGGTGGCGGTTTCCACCAGGATGGCAACACCATGGGGTCCGTACCCCTCATATAATACCTCTTCGATGTTGTCCATTTCCTTGCCCATCGCACGCTTGATCGCCGCTTCCACCCTGTCCTTGGGCATATTTACGCTTTTGGCATTCTGGAAACAGCGGCGCAACGCGGGATTGGTATTCGGATCAGGTCCGCCGGCTTTGACGGCAATGGCGATTTCCTTCCCGATGCGGGTAAATTGTTTGGCCATCCGGTCCCAGCGGGCAAACATGGTGTGTTTGCGTACTTCAAAAATCCTTCCCATACATTATCCTGAGGTTTGATGTTATTGAGTGATTGTTTTCAACGGGCTGCAAAAATACTCGATGCAGGGATTTGTAACAAAACAAAACCGTCGCACCGGGGTGTGACGGTTTTGCAGGCCGATGCCGTTTATTCCGTTATGCCTTGAGCTTGCTGTTATTCTTGCTGTAACCAAAGTAAATCATCAGTCCCACAATCATCCATATAAAGGCGCTTAACAACGTGGTGCCCCAGAGGCTGATGATCATCGCCGAGCAAACAACCATACCCAATATGGGAACCAATGGTACCAGGGGGGTTTTGAAGGGCCGGACCAGCCCGGGATCCTTCCTGCGTAAAATGATCACGCCCAGACAAACCAGTACAAACGCCAGCAGGGTCCCGATCGATGTCAGGTTCCCGGTTATATCGCCCGGTGAAAAAGCCGCAAACAATCCCACGAAAACAAAAAGGATAAGATTGCTCTTATAAGGTGTTCGGAAGCGGGGATGCAATTTTGAAAATACGCCCGGAAGAAGGCCGTCGGTTGACATGGTATAAAATACCCGGCTTTGTCCCATCAGCATCACCAGGATCACGGAAGAAAATCCGGCCAGGATGGCAATGGTTACCAGCTTGGCCAGCCAGTGATACCCGTGCATATAAGTCTCGATCGCATAGGCTACCGAAGCCTCTTTACCAGCCTTCACAAAATCGGTATAGGGAGCCACCCCTGTCAGTACAAAAGAAAACAACACATATAATATGGTGCAAATGACCAGCGACCCGAGTATGCCGACGGGCATGTCCTTTTTAGGATTTTTCGCTTCCTGGGCGGCGGTGGATACCGCATCAAATCCAATAAAGGCAAAAAACACGATGGCCGCCCCCTTTAATACACCGCCCCATCCATGATTGAAAAAGTCCGTGTAGGAATACAGTGTCCCGTCTGGTTGTGTTGCCGGCTGCGCATCGGCAGGAATCATATACGGATGATGGTTGGCCGGGTTAATGTAATGCCAACCCACCGCAATAAACACAAGTACGATCGAAACCTTGATGAACACAATGACGGAATTGACGATGGCGGATTCCTGCGTGCCCTTGATCAGCAATAAAGTGAGCACGATCAGGATAAACAGCGCCGGTGCATTGATGATCCCGTGGTGCATGACATTGTTCGCATCAAGCGCTTTTTCCAGGGGGGAATGACACCACTCAAAAGGTATGGCCCCGTCCACCAGTTTATTCAGGAACTCACTCCAGGCAATGGAAACGGTTGCCGCACCCAGGGCATATTCAAGGATCAGCGCCCAGCCGATGATCCACGCTACCAACTCTCCCATGGTGGCATATGCGTAAGTATAGGCGCTGCCGGCAATGGGAATGATGGAAGCAAATTCTGCGTAACACAGGCCCGCAAAAGCGCAACCTACGGCCGCCACAATAAAGGAAACCGTTACCGCCGCACCGGCATGCCCGCCCGCAGCAGCCGCCGTTCTTACAAACAGGCCTGCCCCGATAATGGCGCCGATCCCCAACGCCACCAGGCTCCAGGCTCCCAACGTCCGCTTCAATCCCTTTTCCGAATCAGCAGCCTGTGCCAGCAAGATCGAAAGTGATTTCTTCCTGAATAAACTCATAAAAAGTTGGTTGGTTTGAAATTATAAGTTCGTAAAATAAACAAATATTTCATATACGCTGCCAAATCTTTGCGAACGCGGGATTTAAACGGCCTAAAGTTTTGATAAGTCAATATTTTTCGATTTTTTGCAGTTTCATTTCGGCTAATTATGAAAAGACCCGGTCTTACCGGATGGATTCTGATTGCAATGGGAGCCGGTACCGTGACTGGTCTTCTTGTACACTATTTTGCCGGCCAGGCGGGTCAAACAAGTTTTGCCTCCAATGTTTCGATTGTCACCGATGTTTTTCTGCGGCTGATCAAGATGATCATTGCACCATTGGTTTTCTCTACCCTCGTGGTGGGTATCGCCAAGCTGGGTGACATTAAAGCCGTTGGCAGGATCGGGGGCAAAACCCTTTTATGGTTCATCTTCGCCTCCCTGTTATCGCTGCTGCTCGGGCTGATTGTTATGAACGTGACCGGGTTGGGACGGCAACTGCACTTGCCCATGCCCGAAGGCAGTTTTCCATCGACCCTCGAACAGTCGTCTCTTTCCTTTAAAAGTTTTATCACGCATGTATTCCCCAGGAGCGTGATCGAATCCATGGCCAACAACGAGATCCTGCAAATCGTGGTGTTTTCCATTTTTTTTGGCGTAGCCACGGCAGCCATCGGTGAAAAAGGCAAGATCATCATCAAGGGACTCGATGCGGTGGCAGAAGTGATACTGAAAGTGACCGGTTATGTAATGAATGTGGCACCGCTAGCAGCGTTTTCGGCCATTGCTTCCATCATCTCCCTCAAAGGACCGGAAGTGCTGACGACTTATGGAAAGTTTATCTTTGCCTTCTATCTCAGCATACTCTTTCTCTGGCTGATCCAGATCGCTATGGCCTATCTGTTTGTAGGTCAAAAAGCGATCACCTTAACGAGCCGGATAAAAGATACCATCCTGCTCGCTTTCAGCACTGCCAGTTCGGAGGCCGCCTTTCCACGGCTGATCGATGAACTGGAGAAATTCGGTTGCCAGGATAAAATTGTAAGTTTTGTGTTGCCCCTTGGTTATTCATTTAACCTGGTAGGCAGCATGCTGTATATGACTTTTGCTTCGCTGTTTGTTGCCCAGGCCTATGGCATCCCTATGAGTCTGCAACAACAGGTTACCATGCTGCTTGTATTAATGCTTACCAGCAAGGGAATCGCCGGCGTACCCCGGGCGGCGCTGGTAGTGGTTGCCGGAACTTTGTCGATGTTTAATATTCCGCAACAAGGCTTATTATTGCTGCTCGGAATCGACCAGATCATGGACATGGCACGAAGCGCTACCAATGTATTGGGCAATGGTCTTGCCACGGTTGTGATCAGCAAATTGGAAAACGCTTTGGATATTAACGTAAACACCGCGGAATAACATGGGAAAGGGCATTATTCAACAGTTTATAGAATGGATCATTCACAACGGCGGCCTGTACATGTTACTGCTTGTGATATTTGCAGAAACGGGATTGTTCGTGGGATTCTTTCTGCCTGGCGACAGCCTGCTTTTCGCGGCCGGCATTTACATCAACGACCTGGCGAGGGAATTTTTTAACATTCATTACATCTCCATCATCGTCCTTGTGATCATTGCCTCCATCCTGGGCAATATGGCCGGTTTCTGGTTTGGCAACAAAACAGGCCCGTTGCTGTATGAAAGAAAAGATTCACTCTTCTTCAAAAAGAAATACCTGCTCCAGGCGCACGACTTTTATGAGAGATATGGGAAAGGGACTATTTTCCTGGCCAAGTTTTTGCCCTTCATCCGGACCTTTGCACCGATTGTGGCGGGCATTGTGAAAATGGACAAAAAAAGTTTTCATTTCTACAATATCCTGGGAAGCATCGTGTGGGTAAGTTCCATGATGTTTAGCGGTCATTTTCTTCAGTCGATGGTATTGAAAAAATTCGGATACAGCTTAAAAGATCATATAGAAGCCATCACGATCCTGATTGTATTGATCACCACCCTGCCGGTTTTGTACAAATTGTTTTTTGGCAGGAAAAGACAGCCATCTGAATAAACCCTTTATTAAATTTCCTTCATGGAGCAGAAAAATCATTCTGTCTTTAACCTCGCTGTAATCGTAGGCGCGCTGGGTTATTTCGTGGACATTTACGATTTGCTCTTGTACAGCATCATCCGCATACCCTCGTTGAAATCGATGGGCCTGGATGAAGCGGCCATCGCCAAAGAAGGATTGCACATCATCAATATCCAGATGCTGGGACTGTTGATCGGGGGAATCATTTGGGGTATATTAGGTGATAAGAAAGGCAGGCTGCGCGTGCTGTTCGCATCGATCATATTGTATTCGCTGGGCAATATTGCAAACGGTTTTGTTCAAACGGTGGACCAGTATGCCTGGGTGCGTTTTGTGACCGGCATCGGCCTGGCCGGAGAACTCGGGGCAGGCATCACCCTGGTGAGCGAACTGATGCCAAAGGAAAAAAGAGGGATCGCTACCTCCATGGTAGCGGGTATCGGGCTTAGCGGCGCCGTATTCGCCTATTTTGTCAGGCAAATGTTTGTAGGCCCTGATGGGCAGGGCTGGCGCACCTGTTATTTTATAGGGGGCGTGCTTGGATTTTTACTGCTCTTCCTGCGCGTTGGTGTGTTAGAGTCCGGCATGTTCAAGGGCATCGCCCAAAGTGAAAATATCCGGAAAGGAGATTTCCTGATGCTGTTCACCAATGGCAAACGCCTGAAAAAATACCTGACAGCCATCCTGATTGCGCTGCCCAACTGGTACGTGATCGGGATACTTATAAGTTTTTCCGATAAGTTCGCCTCTAAAATGAATATGCAGGGCAAAGTGGATCCGGGCAAAGCCATCATGGTGGCTTATGCTGCCATTTCGTTGGGTGATATCCTGATTGGTTTTATCAGCCAATGGTTTAAAAGCAGAAAAAAATCCCTGTACCTCTTTCATATCATAACCATCATAGCGGTGGTATGGTATTTTAACCTCCAGGGACAGCCGGCCTACATGATGTACTGGGTGAGTGTGTTATTGGGATTTGGCACCGGCTTCTGGGCCATGTTCGTGACCATGGCGGCGGAACAATTTGGTACAAATATCCGCGCCACCGTGGCAACCACTGCTCCCAATATGGCCAGGGGGTCCCTGAACCTGGTGTCGGCCCTGTTCGTTACCCTGCAGGGTTTTATAGAACCCTCAAAGGCCTATGTCAAAGCCGGCTGGATCACGGCCATCGTTGTATTCGTGATCGCGTTTATCAGCCTTGCCATGACAGAAGAAACTTTTGGTAAAGACCTGAACTATGTGGAAGTATAAGCATGCTGCAACGGGTCCGGTCACGCGTGATCCCGCACCATGAACATTAACCGTGAATTGAAAAAAATGAAATTTCTCATTATCCGTTTTTCATCGATAGGCGATATTGTGCTGACCACACCGGTGGTTCGCTGCCTGAAGAAACAGGTGGCCACGGCTGAGATACACTACCTGACCAAGTCTTCTTATAGCCCCATTGTTGCTTTCAATCCTTATATTCAGAAAGTACACTATCTCGAAAACAACATCAACGAGGTGATCCGTGAACTACAGCTGGAAGATTACGATTATATCATCGACCTGCATCACAATGTGCGATCGCTGAAGGTGAAGGAGTCACTGAAGAAAAAGTCGTTTTCCTTTGAAAAACTGAATATCGAAAAATGGGTGTACACGAATTTCAAAATGAATTTACTGCCATCAGTACATATCGTAGACCGGTATATGAAAGCTGTGGAACCCTTTGGGGTAAAAAATGATGGCGCCGGGCTGGATTATTTTATCGGGGAAGAAGAATATGTGAAGATGAGCGACATCCCCGCATCGCACCAGGCCGGGTATGTGGGGATCGTGATTGGGGCGGCGCTCAACACCAAGAAGTATCCCTTTCACCGGCTGAAACATCTTTGCGAACTCCTCAAACATCCCATTATGCTGTTGGGCGGACTGGAAGATGCCGAAGAAGGAGAACGGATTGCGGCGGTCGACAACATCAAAATTTACAATGCCTGTGGGAAATTTACGCTGAACGAGTCGGCCGACCTGGTCAGAAGAGCGAAGCTGATCGTAACCAATGATACGGGCCTCATGCATATCGCCGCAGCGTTTAAACGGCCAACCATCACTTTATGGGGAAATACGGTTCCGGAATTTGGCATGTATCCCTATTATGGGGAAAATTATCTTTCGCACCAGGACGAATTACCCTACGATATTGTAGAGATCAATAACCTGCGATGCCGCCCCTGTTCCAAGATCGGGTACGACAGATGCCCCCGAAAGCATTTTAAATGCATGGAGCTGATCGACACCAATTTTTTGCTGGAAAAAATTTCACGACGCCTCTACCAGAAGGTCATTTAACATGCCTGCCGGTCCAATTCCCTTCTTTGTCGAAGATATTGTAGCCAAACACCGAATCAAAACACATATAGTCGCCCGTCCACACACCCTTGGTATCAAAATGATTGAAGATGCCATTCGCGGCTCTTACAAAAAAACCGGTCCACTCGCTTTTACTGTCGAAACATAACATCAGTTGCTGGGTGGCCACGGATACATAGCCTACCAGCTCATCGCTCCGGTCGAACATGTAAAGCCCCTTCCAGATAGGGTTCTTGGGGTGGTATTCATTGTGAAACATAGGGTTCAGGTTTTTGTTGATATCCGGGTTCATTTCAAAATGATTCAGCGGGTTGATGGAACTGTTGAAATTGGGATTGACATCATTGTTATGTTCCGGGTTGATGTTCCAGTTGAACTTTGGGTTGATGTTTGAATTTTTCTCGGGGTTGATGACCGCGTTGAAATTAGGGCTGAGGTTGTTGTCAAATTTTGGGTCGTGTTTGCAATCTAATACCTGGCCGGTGGAGGTTGCACATATCACCAATAAAAAAAATACCCCTGTAAAAAGATTTTTCTTCATTAAAATTTTTTTTGTGGTTTTACATGATACAGGGATTAATAAATACGAATTTCCCAGGAAAAAGGGTAGTGTATACATCCGGCCCTGCCTGATTTACAGGGCCTGTACCGATAAGGTCGTTAAAGCTGTTGGTTATTTCACGTGCATCCCCGTCCATTTGCCGGTTTTGTCGAACAGGTTATAGCCTGTTGAATTGTCGAAGCAAAGGAACATACCGGTCCAGACTCCAAACACATTGAAAAAGTTATACAGGGAGCTATTGGCCCTTACGAAATACCCGTTCCATGCACCACTGTTGTCAAAACTGATCATCACATTCTGGGTAGCTACCGAAATATAACCGAAAATATCGTTGCTCCCGTTAAACAGGTACAACCCGTTCCAGGAGGGGTTGGCCGGCAACAGGCTTTTCATAAACACCGGGTTCAACACCTCGTTCACCTGGGGGTTAAGTTCGGTATTATTCATCGGGTTAATGGACTTGTTGACGGTTGGGTTGGCTTCGTCGTTATGCAAAGGATTGATGTTCCAGTTGTACACCGGGTTAATCATCATGTTGCTGTCAGGATTGATCTTTGAATTGACCTGCGGATTCAGGTTCGTATCTTTTTTGGGGTCATGTTTTTTGAAGAGGATATAGTCGTAGCCCTGCGCCCGGAGGTTGCTACCAATAAAAAACATGCAAGTAAACCCGAAAAGTACCAATTTGCACATACTGTGATTCCAGCTTTTTGAATGGATCAAAGGAGACTTTTCGGAAGGGATACCAGATTAAGGGAACTGGATTGTGCAGAGGTATCAAAAGGGATTGGAATGGAGCTCGACAGTAAAAATACACAACTTGTTGGTTTTTTGAAATATTTGCACAAAAAAACCCCGTGAGGTCTTATGCCGGACGGGGTTGCGGATATTGCCTGAAAAATTGTTTACAAGGTCTTCAGCACGTCGTTCATGGAGCGTACAGCTTCTGCACTTTTGTTGAACAGCGCCTGTTCTTCCGCATTCAGCCCGAAATCGAGTACCTTTTCCCATCCGTTTTTGCCGATGAGTACGGGTACCCCCAGGCAGATATCCTTCTGTCCATATTCCCCTTCAAGGTAAACGCAGCAGGTGAAGAGCTTTTTTTCATCCCGGACGATGCTTTCCACCAGGGCGGCGCCAGCGGCGCCGGGAGCATACCAGGCAGAGGTACCGATCAGTTTGGTGAGAGTAGCTCCCCCCACCATGGTATCCGCCACGATTTGTTTTTGTTTTTCCGCATCCAGGAAGGTTGAAACCGGTACGCTGTTCCAGGTAGCCAGGCGAATAAGGGGTATCATGGTGGTATCGCCATGACCGCCCACAACCACCGCGTTCAGGTCGGCCGGGCTACAGCCCAGGTGCTGACTCAGCTGATAACGGAAACGCGCACTGTCCAAAGCCCCGCCCATACCAATGATGCGGTTTTTAGGCAGGCCTGTTTTTTTCAGTGCCAGGTAGGTCATGGTATCCATCGGGTTGCTGATAATAATCAGGATGGCCTGGGGTGAATGGCGGAGGATGTTCTCTGTCACCCCCTGTACGATGCCCGCATTGGTACCGATCAGTTCTTCACGGGTCATTCCCGGTTTGCGGGGAAGCCCCGAAGTGATCACCACCACATCGCTGCCGGCTGTTTTAGCGTAATCGTTGGTACTGCCAATGATTTTGGTGTCAAAACCCAGCAGGGCCGCTGTTTGCATCATGTCCTGTGCCTTGCCTTCCGCCAGTCCTTCCTTGATATCAAGTAAAACCAGTTCCCGGACGAGTTCCTTCCGGGCAATATTATCGGCACAGGTAGCACCTACCGCACCCGCGCCTACAACCGTAACTTTCATCTGTAAAATATTTTAAGTGAGGAAATCAATCCTGAGGGCCGGCCGTTGCCGACAGGCAGCAAAGGTAAATGAGGGTAGTGGACTTTTCAAAGAACCTGCCGCTAATCTTTTGATCCAAATGCCTTCATGATAGTGGACACTTTCTGGTTGCCTTCAAAGGTAGTGATGAGGTTTCCCTTCGCATCGTACAAGCCGAGAAATGGAAGGTTGTGGATATTGTAAAATGGCTGAAAAAAATATTTTTCATCCCTTCCCATTTTGATATTCGGATGATCCCCGATCCGGTAGTACTTGTAAAAATCCCGCATTTCGGAGAACGGCTGGTAGGTGGCCATCACAATTTCAATGTCCTTGAATTTGTCAAATTCTGCCAGTATATCCTCTGTTTGATGTTTGCAGTGTTCGCATTCGGGGCTGAAAAACATCATCAGTGTGCGGTGATTTTTTTTGAGATCGTCGCGCGTGTACCAGCCAACGCTGTCCACTTTCAGTATCTTAAAAGGTGGAATGGTCGGGAAACGCTGGTACGGTGGTTGAGCCGGGGCATTGGTTTGTGCGGGAAGTTGCCCGCCAAGGGCGGCAAGCATCAGCAAAAGAATCCATTTTTTCATGAGGTATATTTTATCAAAAATAAGTGTTAAAATCTTTCGCCTCCAACCCTTCGCCCACAACCGGTAAAATTATTACAATTTCGCGAGGTCTTTGCCTACGGGTATCTGCTTATGGTTCGCCCAACGATGTCCGCCGCCTCACACATCAGTAGGTGCAGGGGTTGTTGAAGGAGGTGCAGAACGTCTTTTTTTCCAGAGCGCGGCCAGGGCAATCAGCACCCAGATGATATTCACTACCGCCGAAGGAATGGCATGATGGAAAAAAGTATTAACGATCAGGCAGGCGCTGCCGATGATGTTGAGCAGGTAGTACAGCATGGTATCCGCTGCCAGTTTCTTGTACATATTCAGGGCATAGGCCGCTACTACCATGGCCGAGCCAATCCATCCGATGATATCGATCAGCAACATGTTTTATTTTTTTGTAAACGCATACACGCTTTCTATGTCGGCGATCCCGCTAAATTACGGAAGCATGCATATTTCATTTTAAAAACCATGAACAATGTATATGTTGTATATTGACTGGTCATTTAACTCTTTTTGAAATTCCGCGTATGGGCGACCCCGGATCCTCCCGCAACAAGCTTGGCATATGGACAACCACTTCCCTGGTAATGGGAAATATGATCGGCGCCGGAATATTCCTGATCCCCTCTACCCTGGCGGCCTATGGGGGGATCAGTTTACTGGGGTGGCTGTTTTCGGCAACCGGCGCCCTGATGATTGCCGCGGTATTCAGCCGCATGAGCCGGATCTTTCCCGGCATCAGCGGAGGGCCTTATGCATATACGCAAAAAGGATTTGGTCATTTTGCCGGCTTCCTGATGGCCTGGGGATACTGGATATCGGTTTGGACCGCGAACGCCGCACTCACGGTATCTTTTGTTGGAGCGTTGAGCACCTTTGTCCCTTTGCTCAAGGACCATGCCGTGCCGGCCATTCTTACCGGGCTTGGCGCCATTTGGTTCCTAACGTGGATCAATACACGCGGAATCCTGGCGTCGGGCAGGATGCAACTGGTCACCACGATCTTAAAGCTGATCCCGCTCCTGGTCATTTCCGTGGGCGGTCTTTTCTTTATTCATGTTGCACATTTCTCTCCATTCAACCTGAGCGGCCAGTCTGATTTTTCGGCCATCACCATCACGGCATCTACTACTTTTTTCGCCTTCCTGGGGATAGAATGCGCCACCATTCCGGCTGCCAACGTGGAGAACCCCGCCAAAACAGTGCCGCTGGCCACTATGGCGGGTACCATCCTGGCGGCCCTGGTATATATCCTGGGAACCTTCAGCCTGATGGGTATCATTGCTCCGGGTGAACTCCGGAATTCCGTAACGCCTTTTGCCGACGCGGGCGCGAGCATCTGGGGGAACGCGGCGCGTTACTGGATTGCAGCAGGTGCGGCGATAGCAGCTTTTGGCACGTTGAATGGCTGGATACTGATCCAGGGACAGATCCCTTATGCTACGGCAAAGGACCGGCTTTTCCCGGCCATTTTTGGCCGGGAAAACAAAAAGGGAGTGCCTGCGGCAGGAATTATAATTGGCAGCCTCCTTGTTTCGCTGCTGATGATGATGAACTATACAAAAGGCTTGGTGGAACAGTTCAGATTCCTGATCATGCTCTCGACATTGACCTGCCTGGTACCCTATCTCTTTACCGTAGCCGCCTATGCTGTGATAACGATGAAAAATAAATCGCTCAACCGGCCGCGTGCCGGGTCCCTGGTATTGGCCAGCCTGGCCTTTATATTTACCTTTTGGGTCATTGCCGGGACGGGCCAGGAAATCGTGTACTGGGGGTTTCTGTTGTTGATGACCGGCATCCCGTTCTATGTCTGGGTGACCAGGAAAAATAAAAACAATCCGTAATATCAATAGCTGCCATGAACCTTACCTGTCATTCGGAATTTGGAAGGATACATTCCCTGTTTATCAAAGGAGCTGCCGAAGCTTTTATCAGCGACGAACAAATGGAAACAGCCTGGCAGTCTCTCAACTACCTCGCAAAGCCGGTTTTCAGCCGGGCATTGGACGAATATGATTTTTTTGAATCAACATTAAAAGAACAATCCGAAATACTGTTCCACCTGCCGTTCCATCATGATACGGGTATGGATTCGATTTATTGCCGCGATGCATCTATAGCTACCAACCGCGGAATGATTATTTGCCACATGGGTAAGGCCGCGCGCCGGGGAGAACCTGCCGCGGAAGAAGAAGCATTTTTGGCCCAGGGTATACCAATACTGGGCAGAATAGATCCCCCAGGCACCGTGGAAGGAGGGGATGTTGCCTGGCTCGACGAAAATACCCTGGCCGTGGGCCATACCTACCGGACCAATGCGGCGGGCATCGCCCAACTCGGCTCGTTGCTTGAACCCCTGGGTGTGCACCTGGTCACCGTTGCGCTGCCACACTACCGGGGACCATCAGACGTATTCCACCTGATGTCCATCTTAAGCCCGGTGAACAAAAACCTGGCGGTGGTTTATTCGCCGCTGATGCCCATTTCTTTTCGGAACCTGCTGCTGGATAGGAATTATGAATTGGTAGAGGTACCGGAAACGGAATTCGAAACAATGGGTTGCAATGTGCTTGCGCTGGCACCGCGATTATGCATGATGGTGGCAGGCAACCCGGTTACCAAATCCAGGCTCGAGAAAGCCGGTTGCCAGGTCATTACCTACCAGGGCAATGAGATCAGTGTAAAGGGCGGCGGTGGTCCCACTTGTCTTACAAGACCCATCTGGCGATATAAATAAGTGATTGAGGTTACCGGCCTGTTCAATTTAACTTCTTCTTTTTTGTTGGTCATTTTTTCTTTTTATCCATCCTTCATGATCAATCACTCGTCCCATTTACAGGGCATAGTTTGCATATGATTAACATATTCCTGCGATGAATGGCCTTGTTTCTGTATTGTACGGTATAGATTCATATTCGTCCCCTTCCACCTTAAAAATTCTATTTATGAAAAGAAGCATCATATGGATAATTCTGTTGCTCGTCATCAGTATTCCAACCTCGAAAACATATGCACAATTCAGCGCATCGTTGGCTGTATCCGTGCGGCTGGCGCCCCCGCCATTACCCGTCCATGTACAACCCGCCTGCCCGGTAGAAGGATATTTGTGGATCCCGGGGTATTGGGCCTATGGAGATGATGGCTACTATTGGGTACCGGGAGTATGGATGGCCCCTCCCATGGTTGGTTACCTGTGGACACCCGGTTACTGGGGTTATGCCGGTGGCATCTATGCATGGCATGCCGGGTACTGGGGACCACATGTGGGATTTTACGGAGGTATTAATTATGGCGGAGGTTATACTGGCGTAGGATTTGTAGGAGGCATGTGGTCGGGCGGCGTTTTCCGTTACAATACCGCCGTGATGCATGTCAATATTTCGGTCGTCCACAACACATATGTAAACAACACCGTTGTCAGAAATACAACGGTCATGAACAGCCGTGCAAGTTTCAATGGTGCGGGCGGTGTCACAGCCCGTCCTACCGCGGGTGAAGAAGTGGTGATGAGGGAACATCACCTCGGACCTACACGGGAGCAGTTCCGGCACAACCAGGCCGCATCCAGGGACCGGAGTCATGTTGGTTATTTAGCGGTCGGTGGCGCGCATCACGCTGCAACACCCGTGCACCCTTTCAACAACATGCACAGTCCTGCCAACACACACATTGATCGCCCACATGGAGCCGTTCCCTCCCACGCCGCAGGCTTTGGAAATGTTCATCCTGTACCCAGCCATCACAGCGCAGCAGCGGGTGCCTCCGCGTCACATCCGGCCGGCCATGCAGGACCGCCACCCCCGCATCACGAAAACCATCCACCGCCACAGGCGCGGGCAGGTCATCCTGCTGAACACGAGCATCACAGGTAGGCCTATCCACAATATTGCAGGCCGGTTTAATCATACATCATGGAACGAGAGGGGGACAATCATGTGTGAGCATGGTCCTCCTCCGGTCCATGTAACCATTTGAAAAAAGTCAGTTTGTGATAATACTTTCCCGGTTGACAATTGTTTTCATCAGGGCGAGTCCAAATGCCTTATTTTTATCATCCGATGAATCCCAGGCACACGCCCGGAAATCTTATTCCATAAATGACTGCTATGCCATTGAGAAAGTTCTCCACCAGTATCTGCTGCCTTTTTCTATTCTGTAAAGTATTTGCCCACGAACAATGGGAAACCAATGTGCGGATGGGTGCCGTGAATCTCAACTTTGTCATGGACGAACAGGGCAGACCGGTATATTCCGTCAGCTTTCGCGACAAACCAGTGATCCTTCCCTCCCATTTAGGATTTGTTTTGAAGGAAGACAGCAGTTTCTACCATGATTTTGAACTGACCGGTACGGATAAAAAATCTGTTGATGAAACCTGGCAACCCGTTTGGGGTGAAACCAGGGAAATTCGCAATCACTATATGGAACTGCGGGTTCATCTCCGCCAAAAAAAATCCCCGCATCGCCTGCTGGACATCGTATTCCGTGTTTTTGACGAAGGTGTTGGGTTTCGCTATGAATTCCCCCGGCAACCTGATCTGAAATACTTTATCGTATCGGATGAACGGACCGAGTTCAGCCTGGCCGGAGATCACAAGACCTTTTGGATCCCAGGTGATTTTGATACCAACGAGTATGCTTATGCGACCACAAAGATCAGCGAGGTAGACAACCGCGTCATGGTGGATACATCTACAGCCATTGCGGTGCGGGTGGCGCCGGATCCCTACGCCGTGCAAACGCCGCTGATGATGAAAACCAGGGATGGCCTGTACATCAACATCCATGAGGCGGCGCTGGTAAACTATCCGGCCATGCAGTTGCATGTGAACCGGGCCACGCTGCAACTGACCGCCAGCCTGGTGCCCGATGCGGTGGGAAACAAGGCCTATCTCCACGCCCCTTTTCAAACGCCCTGGAGAACCATCATCGTCAGCGACCGCGCAGCGAACATTCTTGCGTCAAAGATGATCCTCAACCTCAACGAGCCCTCCATGATTAAAAATACTGCCTGGATCAAACCCACCAAGTTTGTGGGCGTGTGGTGGGAAATGCAGACGGGCAAAAGCACCTGGAATTACAGCGACTTCCCCGACAGCGTTGGTGCTGACGGTAAACCCATCCCCAACGGCCGTCATGGTGCCAATACAGAAAATGTAAAACGTTACATTGATTTCGCGGCAAAGAATGGTATCGGGGCCGTGCTGGTGGAAGGATGGAATACCGGGTGGGAAGATTGGTTTGGGAACTGGAAAGAAAATGTTTTTGATTTTGTGACGCCTTATCCCGACTTCGACGTCCGGGAGATCAGCAGCTATGCAGCGGCCCGCGGTGTAACCATGATCATGCACAATGAAACCTCCGGCTCCGCCACCAACTATGAGCGACAGATGGATACTGCCTTCCGATTTATGAATCGGTTTGGTTACCGCTCGGTGAAAACCGGGTATGTGGGAAGGATCATTCCGCGCGGGGAACATCACGATGGCCAATGGATGATCAACCACTATCTCCGGGTGGCGCAAAAAGCGGCTACCTACCAGGTGATGCTGGATGCACACGAACCCGTCAGGCCCACCGGTCTGCAGCGCACCTATCCCAACTGGCTGGCCTGCGAAGCGGCGAGGGGCAATGAATACAATGCATTCAGCAATGGCAACGCACCGGAACATGAAACCATTTTACCTTTTACCAGGCTTATGGGCGGACCGATGGACTATACGCCGGGAATTTTTAAAATAAAGGGTTATTCCTCCACACCCGGCAGACAGATCCATACCACACTTGTCAAACAACTGGCCCTCTATGTTACCCTCTATAGTCCGCTGCAGATGGCCGCCGATTTTCCCGAGAACTACGAGGCACATCCCGATGCCTTCCAATTTATCCGGGACGTGGCGGTTGACTGGGACGATACCAGGATACTGGAAGCAGAACCCGGTAGTTATGTGAGCATTGCCCGCAAAGAGAAGGGCAGGGACAACTGGTTCATCGGGTCGGTTACCAATGAATCGGGGCGCATCGCGGTGATGCCGCTGGATTTCCTGGACAAGGACAGAAAATACGTGGCCACCATTTACGCCGACGCCCGGAATGCGGACTGGAAAACTAACCCGGAGGCCTATACGATAAAACAATTCCTGGTTGACAGCCAGGGCCAACTCAGTATTGCTATTGCACCGGGGGGCGGGGCGGCAGTAAGCGTGGTACCGGCTTCTGCGGAACAGGCCAAAAAGCTGGAACGTTTCCCCAAAATATTTCCGGCGGAAAAGTGACGCCTAAAATCCATTGGCGATCAGGGTGAGCTCTTTTGATGTCTTGCCGCCTGACCTTCGTTACAAACCGGTCATTTTGTCGTTTCCGGTTCTTCCCTTACATTGAAGCAGGAAAAGATGGTATGATCAAAAAAATTGCCGGGTTGCTGGGCATCGCCCTGTTGCTTCTCTTGATCGTATTGCTGTTTAACACATTCCGGGCCAAATCATGGCCCGACAGTCATGCGTTCGGCAGGGAATACCCTGTTTCTGATTCAGCGGTACGTCACCTGAGCGAAGCCGTACAAATCGCCACTGTATCTTATAGCGACACGGCGGCTATTGACACGGCGGCTTTCAATGCCTTCGATACATTCTTACATCGCGCTTATCCATTGGTACAGCAGTACCTGGAGAGGACACGCATCCACCAGTTCAATTATATCTACGAATGGAAGGGAAAAAACGCATCCCTGGCACCCATGGTGCTCATGGGACATTACGACGTAGTGCCCGTGGAGACCGCCGTCATGGATAAATGGACGGTGCCCCCTTTTAGCGGAAAAATAACAGACAGTTGCGTATGGGGGCGTGGTTCGGTGGACGATAAAAACGGGGTGATTTCAGTACTGGAAGCTGCGGAAGCACTTTTACGGAAAGGGTTTGTTCCCGAGCGCACCATCTATCTATGTTTTGGCCACGATGAAGAGGTCAGTGGTCAGAGTGCCGCGGCGGAAGTACAGTGGTTTGCCGACCATCATATCAAACCTGATATGGTATTGGACGAAGGGGGAGAAATAACGGCGACCAAAATTCCGGAGATCAAAAGGCCGGTGGCCGTAATCGCCGTAGCAGAAAAGGGATATGCGTCGTATGAATTGTCGGTGCAGAAAGAAGGCGGTCATTCTTCGATGCCTGCAAAAGAAACCGCGATCGACATACTGGCGGCGGCATTGTACAGGTTAAGGGAGAAAACGCCCCCTGCCCGTGTCACCGAACCGGTTAAAGAGTTTCTCCGTCGCGTCAGTGCCAACTCCGACAATTTTGTACACAGGATGGCCGGCAGCAATGCCTGGCTGTTTGGCGGTCTGAGTGAACGCATCATCTCCGCTAAACCGGAGGGAGCAGCCATGATCCACACTACGATCGTTCCCACCATCCTGCAAAGTGGCGTAAAAGACAATGTAATCCCCAGCCAGGCAACTGCCATCGTGAACAGCAGGATATTGCCGGGAGAAACCGCGGTTACCGTGGAAAAATATATCCGCGATGTGATCGGGGATGACCGGGTGCAGGTAAAACAGGTCGGGCGTTTCGGCTCAGATCCTTCGCCCAGTACCAGCATTTCTTCCCCGGCATTTAAAAGAGTGGAAACGGCGGTGGAGGAAAACATACCGCACGTAATCCCGACCCCCTATCTGAATATCGGCGCCACGGATTCCAGGTATTTCCGGCGCATATCCGATGGCGTAGTGAATTTTTTGCCGACCACCGACAGCAAGGGTTACCACGGCATCAACGAACGACTTCCCATCACAGATTTCCAGCGAAGCATCCGCTTCATGACAACGATCATTGAAGAGTCCGGAAAAGAAGTTAAATAAATGTGCAAATACCAGGATTTCCATTAACTGATTCCAAGCAGCTCTACTTCAAATACAAGTGTGCTGTTGGGGCCGATCTGTGCACTCACCTGCCGTTCACCGTATGCCAGGTGGGCTGGAATAAAGAATCGCCATTTGCTTCCCACCGGCATCAGTTGCAGGCCCTCTGTCCAGCCCTTGATCACCATATTCAGCGGGAAACTGGCCGGCTGCCCTCTCCTGACCGAACTGTCAAATACGGTTCCATCGATCAGTGTGCCATGGTAATGACAGGTCACTTTTTGGGTGGCCAGTGGTTTCCCACCCTGACCCTGTGTGATGACCTCATACTGCAGCCCGCTGGGCAATGCCACTACCCCCGGTTTCTTTTTGTTGGCCTCCAGGAAATCCTGCCCGGCTTTCAAATTAGCCGCCGCTTTTTCGTTGCGCATGTTGAACAATTTATCAGCGATGCCCATATTTCTTTTTTGCAAAAATAGGATACAAATGTGCAAATATGCGATTGCACCAACCTGCAACGGGTAAATTTTTACAGTCGCTGATTTTTTTGTAAATCATCTTTTTCCTCCTGATGTGACCGGCCATTCCGGTGCTTATTTCCCCGCTTTTTTGAAACGATGCGGGCCGTACGAAAACCGGTTTCCCGGTTTGATAGGTTTGAGATTACACGAAAAAAACCCTTTGCCGTGATGCACCTGGTATGTCGCATATTGATCATCGTTATATTCTTGCTATCGAGTGACATGTAGGTGGCTGATTGCGGAAACAACGATATACGGAAAATCATTTTGCAGCATTGAGCCGGACATAGGCTAAGCTTACAGCGCCAGGTTTTTTGCAGGAAGATGTCCGTGCCCTCCCATTTTCTCATATGACCAGGACCTCCGCTATAGGCGGAGGCCCTGATTTCTATCAGCGCATACTCAGCACCGGTATATGGGTGTGAAGAATAATGCCTTTTGAATGTTTTCGGTCGAACCATTCCCAGATATCGTGTTTTTTGGGAACAACCATCAACAGGTCTACCTGGTGCTGCCGGCTGAATTCATCCAATCCCTTTTCCACCTGCTGTTTCGGCAGAAAATGAAGTTGTGGCTGGAAGTTGGAAAAACGCTCACGTACATACAATGCATCCTTCCCATTTTGCAGTTCCTTCGCATCTGCACTATTGCATACATGAATGATATCAAGCCTTGCTTTAAAAGCCTCTAGCCATTCTTCCATCAAAGAGAATGGGATTGACTTTGCTACATCCTGCAGATCGCAGGCCAGCCCCATATGACGAATCCCCCGGAACGTTGAATGTTCAGGGACCACCAGCACCGGGAAACGCAGGTGTTTGACGGCATAGAGGGCATTGCTGCCGAGCAGGAAACGTCCCGCATCAGCTCCTTCTTTCATGCCCATCACCACCGCAAAAGGGTTTTTTGCATGACAAATTTCTTCAAGCTGGTTTTCCACCGTTCCGGCTACCAGCTCCTTTGTTATTTTTATTTTCCCGGCTGTGCGGCTGGCCAGTTCTTTCTCCAGGTCATCCATCTCTTCCCGGGCTGAATCGATCAACTCCTCAAAAACGGATTCCGTCATCGGAACATCCGATACCGTGATAGGTAATTGTACCACGTTCAGCAGGATCAATTCGGCTCCCAGGCTCACTGCCAAATCAGCGGCATAATGAACGGCATTGATCGAAGAAGAAGAAAAATCGGTAGGTGTAACAATGGTCTTCATAAAAGCAATTTGACTGCTATAAAATTAGCTCCGCGGCCAGCGCACCCGCCTGATGCAAGTTGGTCAACTGACTGATTTTGGTCAGTCGCACATGAAATGCTGGAAGTTTGTTTTAATTTCATTCCAAGGGCGTTAATTAATGCTTTATACATGTTCAAAGAAAGAACCACCCACGTACTGTTGTTTTGTTTTATTGTAAGCGTTGCTGCGGCAGTGTTGCAATATTTAAATCCCGGCATGCTCTTTTTTGATTATGGGCTGATCATAGCCGTTTTGCTGACCGCTTTTCTCAAATCTGATTTTTATACCAAGCTGTTTGGCATCGTGAGCGTGGGGTTTATCATACTGTCCGGTTTCTATCACCACGATAAGATGAGCCTTGAGCAGGTATTGATCCAGCATCTATTTTCCGGTACCATCATCGTCACCATTACACTGGCCGTACTCTATATCAAACGGCTTTATCGTTCCATTGAATCCGACGAACGGCAGCTGAATGCACTCTTTGAGCACGCCACCGAAGGAATCGTACTCACGAACAGCAAGGGGGAAATCGTGCTGATCAACCCGGCCGCTTTGGAACTTTTTCATTACGATAAAGAAGATTTGCTTGGTAAACCGGTTGAAACGTTGATCCCGGGTCGTTTTCATGGTGCACACCAGGGTTACCGGCAGTCCTTTTATCATGCCCCTTCCAACAGGACCATGGGGCATGGCAGGGACCTCTATGCAAAAACCAGGGAAGGCCGGGAATTCCCGGTGGAAGTGAGCTTGAGTTATTATCATGAAAAGAATGATTTTTTTGTGATCGCCTTTATTGTAGACATCACGCTGCGCAAGCAGTCGGAAATGGAGTTGCGGGATCAGAAAAGCCAACTGGAGAAAATTACGGACGACATGCGCAAACTGAATGCGGAGCTGGAATCTAAAGTAGAGCAGCGAACGCTGATACTCCGGGAAGCGCTGCAGGAGCTTGAAAAATCAGAAATGGAGTTGAGTGAGGCTCTCAGCAAGGAAAAAGAGCTTAATGAAATAAAATCCAGGTTTGTGTCCATGGCCTCCCATGAGTTCAGGACACCCCTGAGCACCGTATTGTCATCGGCAGCCTTGTTGTCGAAATATACCCTCACAGAAGACCAGGACAAGAGGGAAAAACACATCAAACGCATCAAAGACTCGGTCA
>DATJYH010000386.1:0-9745 GCA_035499675.1 Puia sp. | reverse complement strand
ATGCACTCGACTGGCTGTCGCACAATTGGCCGGGCGTTCCTTATCCGTTCCCGAAGACCACCGTGGTGCAGGGTTATGCCGATATGGAATACCCGATGATGGTCAACGACGGAACGAACACCGATCCTATTTTTTCAAGATTCGTGGTAGAACACGAAATCGCGCATACCTGGTTCCCTTTTTATATGGGCATCAATGAAACAAGGTATGGGTTTATGGACGAAGGTTGGGCAACCACCTTTGAATTACTCATCGGCCGGTTTGATCTTGGAAAGGAAAGAGCGGAGCAGTTTTACAAACGGTTCCGGGTAAGCCAGTGGATACATGATCCTTCCGACGAAGAAGATCTCCCCATCATCACACCCGGTAATATTCTCAACGGCATCGGGCTGGGAAATAACGAATATGGCAAGGCATCGCTGGGCTACCTGGCCGTAAAAGACCTGCTCGGCGATGACCTGTTCCGGAAATGCCTGCATGCGTTTATGGATCGCTGGCATGGCAAACATCCCATCCCCTGGGACTTTTTCTATACGTTTAACGATGTATCCGGGCAGGACCTTAACTGGTTCTGGAGCAGCTGGTACTTCTCCAACAACTATATCGATATGGGCATCGGGTCGGTTGCCAAAACAACCAATGGCTGGCAGGTATCGATCAATAATATCGGCGGTTACCCGGCACCGTTTGACATACAGATCAACTATACAGACGGGAGCACGGAAACCAGGCATCAAACGCCCGCGCTGTGGCGCGACAACCTGCGAACCGCCCTTGTTGAGATTGCGACTACCAAACAAATTGCGTCGTTGAAACTGGACGGGGGTATTTTTATGGACGCCGATGAGTCAAACAACAGCTGGAAACCATAGGCCGTCCGACTAGTTTTGTTCGATGATCTGGTTGATCGGTTCCAGGGCTTTTTTTATCTCGCGATTGATGGGAAAACGATGGGCATAGATAAGCCGGAAATTCCCGGCTGAAATTTGATACTGGTAACCTGAGCCCCCGCCTTTTACATAAATCCTGTTGCCGGCCCAGAGCACGCTCAGGTTCCATTTCCGGGTGTTGTAGCCCAGCCCCGCATGAAACCGGAAATTGGGTGTGAAATCGGTCCGGTCGGCGTTGTGATCGTTTTCGATCTCCCGCGCAAATCTGAAATCGAAGTTGGCTGTGACCGAAGCCAGCGCAAACAAATGTTTCCTGTACACAAGCGTATATCCATAACCGATACCAGGGCCGATCTGGAAAAAATGAACCTGCCGGATCCCCTTCGCCGCATACGCGGGGTCAACGCTGGAGGGGACCAGGACGCTGTCGCCATTCATCGCACCATAGAAGGTCTCACCGCCAATTACAAAGGACCCCGCCGATCGTTTCTGCCATTCGCTTTGCACCAGGCCCGCCTGGTAGGATACTCGCCGGTCGTTCAGGGCCCGGTAGGCCGCAATCCCACCCATTTGTACGCCAAGGTCGTTCCGGACATAGTAACTTTTATTGTCAGCCGCACCAAGACCCTGCGGCGTTAAATAATACCCCCTGTAAAACTGGCCCAGGAAATCAAAATTCCATTTCCGCGCATAAAACTGCCACTGCAAATCGAAATACTTTGTCTTCCCCCGATCTTCCACCTCGTGGAGCGGCGCAATGCCTACCGCTATATTCAGGGTAAAGGAACGGTAGGTAGCTCCCAAACCCACCGCCAGCTTGGTGTTGGGGCGATAAGACATTTGTGGCACCTGGTCATCACCCGGTGGATTCATCACGATTACATTGTATTTGTTGGACAGGTATACACGTGCCGTCAGCTCATTGCGGAAGGACTCGTAATAGGAAGTATCATGCTTTGACAGGGGCTTTTCAGCTTGGCCCATGAGGTGCGGTATGCGAAATAAAAAAACAAGTATGAAAGCCAGGTTCTCACGGGCATAACCGGCCAGCCATCTCCTCCGCTTCTTTCCAGTCATCATGGTGCAGGTGTTGAGTTGACAATTGAACAGGGCCTTGCGGTGTCCCACGGCGGGTCAGTGCTTAGTTTACTTCTATGTACTTGTTAAGTTTGTGCAATTCGAGGATCGTGGTCTTGCCATCGTCGCTTTCGCGATACATCGGCACGAATTTCTGGTTAAACTTGATCTCCTGGTAGGTATAAGAAGTTCGCTGGAGTACAATGTTGGAATACACATCATCAAACCCACGCACCAGTACATACAATTCAATATCCGCCACTTTCATATCATCATAGGTGAATCCGCTTAATGGACTCCGCTCATCGATGGGATGCACAACAGTCCAGTTCATGGGCAGGCTGTCCACCCGGGCACGTTCCAGTTGCAGATCAAAAAACTGGTATTGGGGAGTGCCATCGATGAGTATCTGCAAGCCGATGTTTACCCGTATTTCCACATCTGTCAGCGTGTGGTTGTCCTTGTACGAAGCAAAACGAAACATCAACGCCCTACTGTCTTTATAAGGACTGACCAGCGCGTGCTCGCTGAATACCAGGAAGGCCTTCGGTTTGGAAAAGCGTCCGTAAATCAAACCGGTCGCCAGCGCAAAAGAAAGGAAACCGGACATCGACTCAATGGCAGCAGCCAGGTTGGCGGCGTCGCCGATCGGATTCACTCGACCATACCCGACCGTGGTAAAGGTTTCGGTACTAAAAAAATATAGCTCCTTGAATTTGGCCCAGGGCGTTTGGGCAATCATGCCCTGGAACTGATCCGTTCCGATCAGCCAGTACAGGATAGCATAGAGGAAGTTGATCACGAAATAAAAAATAACAATGACCGTAATGAATTTCCATCTCGGCAGGTTTAGCATAACATGAAAGATGCTAAATCGCTCCCAGTACGGAATTCCCTCTTTTTGCAGGTTGAAGCTCCCGTCGCGGTTGATGAATCTGCCCCCGTAGCTGCTGGCATTGTTTCCAAAACCAGTGTCATTGTTGACTTTTGAAAACGGGTTGACGTGTCTGAGCAGTGCCATGTTAGCTGAATTTACCTGCAAATCTAATTGCTCTGATCCATATCGTCTGTGTCGTGCCTGTGTACAGTTGTTTCCGGCAGGGTCGTTTTTCAAGCTAGTGTTTTTGCTCGACAGGCTCCTCCCACAATTCGATCTTGTTGCCCTCCGGGTCCATGATCCAACCGAATTTTCCATACTCGGTATCTTCCATGTCGCCCACTACCTCCACACCCGCTTTTTTCAAGCCTTCCAACATTTGCAGGAGGTCATGCACCCTGAAGTTGATCATATAAGGTTTTACAGATGGATTGAAATACTTGCTTTCCTCCTTAAAAAATGAAAAAACAGAGGAGCCGGTAGCGGCGGGTTTATCCGCATCCCCCTCCTTGAATAGAAAATACGTTTGATCTCCAAATGCAATGCCCAGGTGCTCCTGGTACCAGGCCGTCATCAGTTTTGGGTTTTTTGCCTTGAGGAAAACTCCCCCGATCCCGATTATATGTGCCATATATTAATATTTTTCTTTATCGCTTTGAAGTTAGTTCTTTCGGGTAATATCTACAGTGATACGCCCGCAAATTTTGTGTCAATTCTTGCATAGGCTGCCGAATTCACTAAATTTGCAGAAAGAGCTCCTGGCATGCACATTCAGTTGAACAATCCACGCCCCATTGAATGGCAGGAAGAAGATACCGATCTGCTGACAGCGGTAGACGAACCCTGTAGCCTGATTGTCTGGAATGACGAAGTAAATACCTTCGAATGGGTGATAGAAACCCTGATTGATGTTTGCAAACATTCAACAGAACAGGCAGAACAATGCGCCATGCTTATTCACACCCAGGGAAAATATGCCGTTAAACATGGAGTGTACGAGGAATTGAAACCCATGTGCGATGCCATCACGGAACGCGGCATCGGTGCCACCATTGAAGTGTTGTCCGAATCCTGAGAACATATTAAGCCTGCGGCCGCGTCTTCACTTTTTCGCCGATCCTGGCTGGCCGGCGATACGTCATTTTCGAATATAGCATACCGATATAACCATGCCCCTTTTTGCGCTGGACGAAAAACTGGTCTTCCCTCCTGTTAACCTGGCCGAACCCGACGGTTTGCTCGCCATCGGGGGCGATCTTTCGCGGGAGAGGCTCTTACTGGCCTATCGCAACGGTATCTTTCCCTGGTACGAGGAAGAGCCCATATTATGGTGGTGTCCCGATCCGCGCTTTGTACTTTTCCCCGATGAATTGAAAATCAGCAAAAGCATGCAGCAGCTATTAAAAAAGAACGCCTTTGAATATTCAGTGGACGAGGCATTTGCCGCGGTAATCACAAATTGCCAGCGTATCGGGCGGAGGGACCAGGAGAGTACCTGGATCACCGAGGAAGTAAGGGCCGCCTATACGGGTCTCCACCTTGCCGGTTATGCGCACAGCGCGGAAGTGAGCCTGGAGGGTGAACTCGTGGGCGGTCTGTATGGGATCAGACTGGGTAAGGTATTTTTTGGAGAAAGCATGTTCAGCAGAGTCAGCAATGCAAGCAAATTCGCCTTTATCAAATTTGTTCAACAACTGAGCGGGGAGGGCGTGCAGCTGATCGACTGCCAGGTATATACAGAACATCTCGAAAGTCTCGGTGCGAGAATGATTCCGAGGGAAGAATTTACCGGCTTGCTGCAACAGTACTGCCCCTGATAAGATTTACTCATGAATTGCAGCGTCAAAACCTGGTGCCAAGATAGTGCGGCAACATGGCCCGCCAGGTAGGCCAGTCGTGGCGCATGTCATACCCCCAGATATCCAGTTCGTACCAAATGTTCTTACTGTACAGGATATCCGCCAGTCGCCGCGAAGCATCCGGGTCTTCATGATCGCCGCTACCGGTTAGAATGTGTATATGACCGCTTCGGCGGATCTGCTCCAGGACGCCGTGATCGCCCAGGTTGGGCAGGTAATGACAGGGACTGTTGAAATAAACATCCTCATCGAAATAACCTTTTGTGTATTCGGTCAGATCGTAGACGCCGCTCATGGCAATACAGCCGTTGATGAGATCCGGGCGGTGAAAAAAAAGATTGGCACTGTGAAGCGCCCCAAAGGATGCGCCGCAGCTGATGATGGGAGTTTCCCAACTGCTGCTGTTCCGGATAAAGGGAACTACCTCGTTAAATACATAATCGTTAAACTGCTGGTGCCGGATGGCTTTATGACGCGGATCCATGCTGTTGTTCATCCAGCTTTCATTGTTGATACTGTTGATGGAATATACCTTCACCTTACCGGCATCAATAAACGGCGCAACGGCATCCATGAGTTGAAATCGTTCATATTCCAGATAGTCGGCCGCAGCCGTCGGGATCAGTAATAGTGCAAAACCATAATGACCATATACTGCCACGGGCATTTCGTTGTTCAGGGCCGGACTGTACCAGGATGTCAATTGGCGTTCCATATTTTAGAGGTTGATTGATGAAGGCGGGCAGGATCTCCATCGAATATAAAGAGTTCCCCGTTTTGCACGAAATTTTTGGGTCGCCGCCCCACCTTCGCTAAGGCGCATTCACCATGGCGTAATGACGGAGGGTTACGAGCTTTAGCTGTTGTCCGTCTTTTACATATACCATCTTATATTCCCGAAAGGAATCCTGGACATCGGTAAACCCAACAATGCAGGAGTATTTGTCCTTTCCTTTTTTGATCACGGGCCGGGGAGCAATGCCGAGGTCGGGAAACCAAATCGTGTCTTCACCCCGCACCTCTTCAAATTGCATACGGATCAGGTAGGCAAATGTTTTGGGTGTTTCATATAACTTCACGGAGAAATACCAGTTGTTAAGCGGATTGTCTGTCTTTTCCTGGTAGGCAGCGATCGACTCCTTGCTGACCACTTTTCGAAATTCGGGAACAGGATCTTTGGGGACAGGCACCGCAGCGGTTTGGGTGTTGTTTGGCTGGCTGGGAGCACCACAACGAATCAGGCTGAAAATACTAACCAGTATGCCCAGTGGCAGGAGGAGATGTTTCATATGATATTGATATTTGATAAAAATTGGGCTCATGCCGGCATTCCTCCCTGCACCACAAAGTCGATTTTCTTGTGGGGCCAGCGGCTGGCGTATTGATAAACGAGCCCGCGCAGGTACTCATTTTCCGGGTAGGGTGTCAGCTGAAGTTTTAGTTCTTCCAGGTTGCTGACAGGCGTTTCGACATTCAGGTAGCCCATCCCATAAAATCTTCCTTCTTCAACCAGCACATAACTCTGCTCCCCGGCGTTCCTCCCCTTATCCGTCAGCGCAAAAGAAGGAAGGCTCTCTGACAATGAGGAAACGGCTTCATTCACACGGGCATTGTAACCGGCAGCCGACTCCATTTGTTCGCAGGCGCCCTGACAACTGCCCTCCTTTATACCAGCACAAGGACCATCGTCCGTTTGCAAAAAGCAAAGTTTTGGGCAAAGCGAGAACTGTTTGATCAGCCCCCGGAGCAACTGGTGGCCTTCCCAGAGCAGGGAAAAGGTATAGATAGGCCTGACATGTTTTTTCTTTTTTTCGATGCACAACCGCAGATAACCATTGCGGTCCTCAAATGCATAGAGGCCATAAGTTTGCTCAAAACGCTTCAGGCTGCGATTGTATTTGGGCCAAAGCCGCTTTATTTCGACACATTCCAGCAGGTAGGCCATTAGTTCGGTGCCGGAGGTCTGCCAGCTGATGGAATAAATATTCCGGAGGAATTCCTGTTTTTGCCGGTTCGGTTTGTTGTTGGAAAAATGGCTGCGCACCCGGTTTCGGAGGTTTTTTGCCTTGCCGACATAGATCACCCTCCCCTTCTGGTCGTAGAAATAATATACCCCGGCCACATAGGGCAGCTGATCAAGGGCCTCCGAGGGAAGATTGGGCGGCAGGTATTGTTCGCTGTTACGGCCTTTCAGCATGGCCTGTACATGGCCCTGGCTGTCCCTTGCGAGGATCAGTTCAAAGAGGCGCAGGGTGGCATCGGCATCCCCCATGGCCCGGTGCCGGTTCTCAATGGGAATACCCAGGAAACGGCAGATCTTTCCCAAACCATAGCCCGGCAGTCCCGGGAATACCTTCCGGCTAAGCCTGACGGTACATAGTTTTTTGGTATTTAGTTCAAAGCCACAGGCTGAAAGCTGGTATTTTACAAAGGAGTAATCAAAATTGACGTTGTGCGCCAGGAATACGGCGTCCTTGAGGTACCCGTACACTTCCGGGGCGATGTCCTCAAAAGCCGGGGCGTTGGCCACCATTGCGTCCGTGATACCGGTCAGCGCCTGGATGTACCGCGGGATGGGCATTTGGGGGTTTACCAGGGTTTCAAACCGCCCCACTTCCTTTTTGCCATCATGCAACACAATAGCAATTTCTGTAATGCCGTTATTAGCAGCATAACCGCCGGTGGTTTCAATATCAACGATCGCGAACATAGTTTTAGCAGTGTTGGATCAGGTGTATAAAGGTAGCTATTATTGATTGTTCCGCCCGGTTAAACGGAGGATACCCCCGGTATCCGGACCCTGAAAATCGTTAGTTCGTGCTTTGTGAATCATTTAAAAGTTAAAATCCAAATTCCATGAAAAAATTAGACACTTTTCATGCGAGCGAAGAGATGACCCTGGCCGCCATCATCGCGGTCCTGTATTTCTGTTCCATCCTTCTGTTTGCATATGTTTTTACGCTCACTTAACGGAAAATATAGCCTGTTAAGGTATCCGCCGCGGGCCTGGGCTGGCTTTACACAGGACTTTTACGTTTTCGAAAGGAAAATCTGCCAAAAACTACCTTCCAAATCAAAAAGTGATTATATTTGTTTTGGTAAAGTTTTTTTAGCAGAAACCGTACATTACTACAGAACGGTACCCTCCCAAAAATCGTAAGAGAAACCAGTTTGTTGGTTGACGTGTCCGATTCCCTTTGAAACTACTGTTAATCACATGGTTTCACCTAAAAATTTGTTCACGATGAAAAAAATGTTGCATTCCATTCACCTGGGAGAAAATGCGAAAACAGCTCTATTGGCTGCCGGTTTTCTTGGTCTGGTAATGCTCTTATCGTACCTGTATTGGTTCGCGTAAGATAGCCACCTACCCTGTGAGATCATTAAAAAGAAAAAATAACTATTGAAGTTGATCAAACTTCATAAGGTTTTATTTGCTGTTATAATGATCCGGTTAATTTTTTAAAAGCCTTCCCGTCTCAGACCGGAGGGCTTTTTTGTGCCCTCAACTTTCTCCTGCTTTATCGGCAGTTTTGCCGCCCATTGCCCGCATTTCGACCGCCCCTTCCACCAACAATGCTTACCTTTGCCCTCCGTAAAAACGGCAATTAGTATCAAGTAGTCAATCATGGAACTGAGCAAGCACTATACTCCTGCGGCGATAGAAGAGAAATGGTATACTCACTGGATGAACCGGCGTTATTTTAACAGCGTTCCTGATCAGCGGCCCCCATTCACCATCGTCATTCCCCCGCCCAATGTAACAGGTGTGCTGCACATGGGTCATACCCTCAACGAAACGGTACAGGACATACTGGCCCGCCGCGCCCGCATGAGCGGGTACAACACCTGCTGGGTGCCCGGAAGCGACCACGCTTCCATCGCCACCGAAGCCAAAGTTGTGCAGATGCTGAAAGAAAGAGGCATTGAAAAAAAAGAATTAAGTCGTAAAAAATTCCTGGAATTTGCTTTTGAATGGAAGGAGAAATACGGGGGTATCATCTATCAGCAGATCAGGAAACTGGGATGCAGCGTGGACTGGGACCGGGTTTCCTTTACCATGGATGATCACTATTACAAGGCAGTGATGCAGGTTTTTGTGGAACTGTATGATAAGGGTCTGATCTATCGCGGGGCGAGGATGATCAACTGGGACCCTGCGGCCAAAACCGCACTGAGTGATGAGGAGGTGGAATACCGGGAAGTGGAGGGAAAACTCTATTATGTAAAATACCCCCTGCTTGATCCGGAGGGAAAACCCACGGACAGGTATATCAGTATCGCCACGCAACGACCCGAGACCATCATGGGTGATACGGCTGTTTGCGTAAATCCCAACGATCAACGCTACAGCGATCTCCATGGGTTCTCTGCCCTGGTACCGTTGGTGAACCGGAAAGTACCGGTAATATTTGATGAATACGTTGAGCAGGGATTTGGTACCGGTGCGCTAAAAATCACGCCGGCGCATGATATCAACGATTATAACCTCGGACTGAAACACCAGTTGCCGGCCATCGACACCCTGAACGAGGATGGAACGCTCAGCAAGGCTGCAGGTGTTTTTGTAGGACTCGATCGGTTTGAAGCGAGGAGCAAAGCAGTAGAACGACTGAAGGCGGATGGATTGCTCCTCAAGGAAGAAGATTACATCACAAGGCTTGGTTTCTCCCAGCGCAGCAATGCCGTGGTGGAGCCGCGCATATCGACCCAGTGGTTCGTTAAGATGCGTGAACTCGCGGAACCCGCGCTGGATGCCGTGTTGAGTGGAAACGTGAAGATCCATCCAGAAGAAAGATTTCTCAATACCTACAAATACTGGCTGGAAAATGTAAAGGACTGGTGTATCAGCCGGCAGCTATGGTGGGGTCAGCAGATACCTGCCTGGTACGATGAAAAGGGAAATTATGTGGTAGCGGAAAACAGGGAGGAAGCGATCAAAAAATACCATGCCAAACACCCGGGCACTTCGGCAACCAACCTGCAACAGGATGAAGACGTGCTGGATACCTGGTTCTCCTCCTGGTTATGGCCTATAGAAG
>DATJYH010000385.1:0-7133 GCA_035499675.1 Puia sp. | reverse complement strand
CCGGGATTTGAGGTAAAGGGCATTGCCTATGATACGCCCGTGCCTGGTTATAAAAACAATGTTGTTAATTTTTTACGTCTCTGGAAATCGGAGGCTGTTGAATCCTTCGACTTCGAATCCTTCAACCGGGGTGATTATTACGGCGCCGTAGATGAAAAAGTGTATTCAGAAACCATTTCCAAAGTACTCTACCCGAACGACGAACCCATGGCCGGGAAAAGGCTCCGGCTCTCCCAGCAATACTTTTTTGTTTCCTGCTCCATCCAGGACTGTTTGCGGCTGCACACACTGCGGGGACTGGACATCGATCAACTGCCGGGGTCCATGGCCCTTCAGCTGAACGACACCCATCCATCCATCGCGGTGGCAGAACTAATGCGGATCCTGATTGACGAACATGAACTGGATTGGGATCGTGCCTGGCGGATTACCCGCGAAACCCTGGCTTACACCAATCACACGCTGCTCCCGGAGGCATTGGAAAAATGGTCGCTCGGACTTTTTGCCAACACGCTACCCCGGCACCTGGAAATCATTTATGAAATCAACAGTCGTTTCCTCTCTGCGCTGCATAACGAATTTAACGGTGATGATCATCTGTCCCGAAGGCTTTCCATCATCGACGAGGAGGGAGAAAAACATGTACGCATGGCCAACCTGGCCTGTATCGGCAGCCACCGCGTAAATGGCGTATCGCAATTACACGGAGAGCTCGTAAGAGGGCAGTTGTTCAGCGATTTTTACCGGATGGAACCGGACAAATTTATCGGTATCACCAACGGTGTAACACCACGTCGCTGGTTGAAGCTATACAGTCCTGAATTATCTGACCTGATCAGCTCAAAAATAGGGGATGGCTGGATTGTCCGGATGGAGGATGAATTGAAAAGACTGGTATCTGCGGCAGATGATCCCGGATTTCAACAGGCCTGGCGCGGGGTAAAACAACAGTATAAGACAGAACTGTGTGATTATATGCGAAAATTCTCCAACGCCAGGTTCCGGGTAGATTCTATATTTGATATTCTTGTCAAACGGATCCATGAATACAAGCGGCAGCACCTGGCGGTCCTGCATATCATACACCTCTACAATATGATCAAAAAGGATCCCGGCCTTGCCATTACACCCAGGACCTTCATTTTCGCCGGCAAGGCGGCACCGGGCTATCACATGGCTAAACTTATCATCAAACTGATTCATTCAGTGGGGGAGGTAGTCAATAATGATAAAGCGGTGGATGGACGCCTCACGGTTGTATTTTATCCTGATTTTAGTGTCAAGAGCAGCGAATGGATTTACCGGGCTGCTGACCTTTCCGAGCAGATATCCACGGCGGGTAAAGAAGCCTCGGGTACCGGCAACATGAAGTTTATGTTCAATGGCGCATTGACCATTGGTACCATGGATGGAGCAAACGTAGAAATTATGGAAGCAGTTGGCCGTGAAAATTTTTTCCTGTTTGGTTCTACCGTGGAAGATATCCGGGAATTGAAAAAAAACGGGTACCGGCCTTTCGATGTTTGCCAATCCAATTCCGCCCTGCGCGAAGTAATTGACCGGCTGCAGTCCGGTGAGTTTTCAGGGGGCGACCGGTCGCTGTTCAGTCCCCTGGTCGATTCCCTGTTGGGCCAGGATCCATATTTTGTGCTGCAGGATTTCCAGGCTTATGTGGAATGTCAGCAACGGGTTTCCACAGCATTCCTGGATTCTGCGGCGTGGACCCGGGCATCCATTCTCAATACCGCGCGTTCCGGTTATTTTTCTTCGGATCGTTCCATGCGTGAATATTGTGAAAGGGTTTGGAAGATCGCTGTCCCGGCCGCTCAAAGGAGAACGTTATGAACACACGTGGCCGCGGCAAATATGACCAGCCTGGTGCCAGCGGGCAAAGTTATCCGCTGGGTCCCACCCTCTACCCGGGAGGCGTAAACTTTTCCCTGTTCTGTAAACATGGAACGGAGGTAGACCTGCTCTTCTTTGATCACCCGGACGATGTGAAGCCGAGCCGCGAGCTATTTTTAAACAGCATGTATAACCGCAGTTACCACTACTGGCATGTGTTTGTTGAGGGTGTCGGGGCCGGCCAGCTGTATGGCTACAGGATCAACGGTCCTTTTAATCCGGCCAGGGGCCAGCGCTACGATGCCGGGAAACTGCTGCTGGACCCCTATGCGAAAGCAGTCGCCGTACCGAAAGGTTTTAACCGGGAGGACGCTTCCAAACGCGGATCAACAGCTGCACCGCCGATGAAGAGCGTAGTGGCGGACCTGTCGGCCTACGATTGGGCGGGCGACCAACATCTCCGTCGGCCATTCTCAAAGACAGTCATCTACGAACTGCATGTGGGCGGGTTTACGCGCCATCCCAGCGCCCGCTTAAACGCCGCCAAGCGGGGAACTTTTTCAGCACTAAAGGAAAAGATTCCCTACCTCCAGGAACTTGGTACCACTGCGGTAGAACTCCTGCCGGTATTTCAGTTTGACGAACAGGAGGCGCCCGCCGGACTGAAAAACTACTGGGGATATAACCCTGTTTCTTTTTTTGCCCTGCACCAGGGTTATAGTTCGTCCGACACGCCTACCGCCGTGCTGGATGAATTTAGAGACATGGTCAGGGCATTTCATACGGCCGGTATCGAAGTGATCCTGGATGTTGTATACAATCATAGTTCGGAGGGCGGGGAGGGAGGTCCGACTTATGGATTTCGTGGTATTGATAATTCGGTGTATTACCTGTTAGATACTAACAATGCCGGATATGCGAATTTTTCGGGATGTGGAAATACCCTGAATGCCAATCATCCCATTGTGCGAAGGATGATCCTGGACAGCCTGCATTTCTGGGTAACCGATATGCATGTGGACGGGTTCCGGTTCGACCTGGCTTCGATCCTGTCGCGCGACCAGCACGGCGAACCCATCCGTAATCCGCCCGTGTTATGGGATATAGAATCGGATCCGGTGTTTTCGGATACAAAGTTGATTGCGGAAGCCTGGGATGCTGCCGGCCTGTACCAGGTAGGTAGTTTCGCGGGTGACAGCTGGAGGGAATGGAATGGAAAATTCCGCGATGATGTCCGCAGGTTTTTACGAGGCGACGGTGGCGTTGTTTCTTCTCTCGTCACGAGATTGGTGGGGAGCCCCGACATCTACGGTCACAAAAACAGGGAACCGGAGCAAAGCATTAATTTCGTAACCTGTCACGATGGCTTCACGTTAGTGGACCTGGTGAGCTATGAACGCAAACACAACGAGGCCAATGGAGAAAATAACCGTGACGGGTCCAACGATAACCTGAGCTGGAATTGTGGTGTGGAAGGAGAAACAGATGATCTGCAGGTGCTGGCTATCCGGAGGAGACAGATAAAGAATTTTTTGACCATTACGCTGCTTTCCATCGGTGCGCCCATGATCAGCATGGGGGATGAAGTGTGCAGGAGCCAGCGGGGGAACAACAACGGATACTGCCAGGACAATGAAATAAACTGGTTTAACTGGGACCAGGTCCGTGAGCATGCGGATATTTTCAGGTTTGTTCAGTTGCTGATCAGGGCCAGGCTTTTAAGAGATCTTTCCCAACCAGATCTCAGTATGAGTCTGAATGAACTCCTGGCCACCTCTTCCTTACAGTGGCATGGGATAAAACTGAATCAACCCGATTGGTCCGATTATTCCCATAGCATCGCTTTTACGGTGGAATCCCTGGGCGGCGGGATGGAAACACATTTTATGTTCAATGCCTATCATCAGCCGCTGAGCTTTGAATTGCCCTTTCTCGACAAAAGTCATTACTGGAGAAGGTGGATCGATACCTCCCTCGATTCACCCAACGACATTTTTCACTGGGGTGATGCGCCGCTTTACGAGGGAAGGGAATACCCGGTTCCTGCGCACACGATTGCCATTCTGATTCACCTGCGCCAGGCTGATGTTGCCAGGTAATATATTATGTATTTGATGGACTGTTCATCCATGCATCAAACAATTTATATCCAACGGAGAGAATGACAGCGCCTGTAAAAAGACCTACAAACCCTGAAGCAATAAATCCCCCCAGGGCGCCCAGGAAAACCACCAGCATCGGCGCCGGTGCATGACGGCCCATGAGGATGGGTTGTAGTATATTATTGCTCATATTGACCAATACCATCCAGATTGTAAAAAGGATGGCGGCGGTGGTGGAGGAGGTATTCCACACATACACTACAGCCAGGATGGCAACAGGCGTCATCCCAATCTGTATAATGGCAAGTAACATGCAAATGAGCGCCCAAATGCCGGCAGCAGGAAGGCCAACTGCCACAAATCCTATTCCAGCCAATACGGCCTGGATAAACGATACACCCAGGATGCCGCGTACCACACTGCGTATAGTGGCCACCGATATGCTGGAGAAATCCAGGTTCGCGTTGCCTAGCAACCGGTTAAAAAATTTTCGTACGTAGTTTTCCGATTTCTCGGAGAAAGTTAAAAAGAAACCACTGATGATGATGGCCAGGGCAAGGATCAGGGCCGCCTTGCCGGTGCTAACGAGAAGACCAAATACATAAGAGGTCAGGGATTTGGCCTGGGCAGGATATTTTTGGATGAAAGTGTCAATTCCATCGGACGCCTGTGTCCACAGCGTATTCAATTTCTTTCCCACAAGTGGCCAGGTCTTCACATAGTCAGGCGGGGGAGGTATTTTCACATTTCCCTGGCGATAGTCATCTGCCAGCTTTTTTAACTCCTGCGAGGTGGTCAGTCCCAGCCAAATAGCCGGCAGCAGGAAGATGAGGAACATCATCACGGTAATGATGATGGCTGCGAGCGTGCCACGTCCCTTCATCCATTTTTTTAATTTTTTATAGGCGGGGTAAAGCGTCACAGAAAGGATCGCCGCCCAGATCAGGGGAGTTATGAACGGGCTCAATATGCGATAGCTCCAACCAATCAGGACTGCCAGTCCGGTCAGCCGGAGGGCGATGTCAATGACCTGCCTGTTTTTTTCAGCGGCGGGTATTGCTGTTTTTTCTTCGCTTGACATGTTAGTGGGTTTAAGTCAGCCAGTTTGAAAAGAATCCGCGTACCGATCCCATCCATGAAAAAACGATAACGGGAATATTTAACAGGCTCACTCTTAAAGGTACAATGTCGGATGGGTCCCGCGTGTGGTAGGAGGCATGTTACGGTAAAAGGCAGGCCGGGCGGGCACCGGGCCCTGCTCCCATGATCGGGTTGGAGGTTTAGCCGGCCAGAACTGAAAGCAAGGGACCAAAAACCTGCCAGGAGTTAGATGTTGTGACGGACGATATTAAGCTTTTTCAGCCTTGACCGCAGGGTGTTGGGATTCAATCCCAGTTTGGCGGCGGCGCCGTCGGATCCATTGATTTTCCAGTTGCATGCGGTCAATACCTTCAGTATATGCGTTTTTTCCAACTCTGTGATAGTAGCGTCGGAAGATACCGGTTCGAGGTCTTGAGAGGTATTATCCAGCTGCCATTCCAGTTTTAGGGTGGGCCCTTCGTTCGAAATAATCGAACGCTCCAGCAGGTTGATGAGTTCCCTTACATTGCCCGGCCATCTGTATTCAGAGAGATGCTGCATGTCGGCCCGGGATATGTTCTCTATTGTTTTGTGATGCTCCAGCGACAGTTTGTCGACGTAAAACGATACCAGCAGGGGAATATCTTCTCTTCGGCTTCTGAGAGATGGGATGGTGATCATGAACACGTTGAGTCGATAATACAGGTCTTCCCGGAAGCGTCTATTACTCACTTCCTGACGGAGATTCCTGTTGGTGGCAGAAATGATCCGAACATCTACCTTGATGGTTTGCTGGCCGCCGATGCGCTGAAATTCGCCGGTCTGAAGTACCCGTAACAATTTTGGCTGCAAAGAAAGCGGGAGTTCTCCGATTTCGTCCAGGAAGATGGTGCCACCATTTGCCAGCTCAAATCGGCCTTTGCGCAATTGCAATGCACCGGTAAACGCGCCTTTTTCGTGCCCGAACAGCTCGCTTTCTATAAGTTCCGGCGGCAGGCTGGCGCAATTGACCTTGATAAAGGGTTTGGTGCTGCGATAGCTGTTATTGTGGATGAGGTTGGCAAACAGCTCCTTGCCGGTCCCGGTTTCCCCCTCTATCAAAACAGAAGCACCGGTGGGTGCCACCTGTTGAGCGCGCTGGATGGCATACATAATGGCCTCATTACGCCCAATAATATTATAGGGCAGGCCGGAGGCAATGACTTCATCTTTATATTGGAATTGCTCTTTTGCCAGTTCATCCCGGAGTGTCTTCACCTCTTCAAACGCCCGCTCAGTTTCTGTAATGTCCATCCCGATGTTCAGGGTGCCGGTTACCTTTTTATGCTCATCGTGAATGAACATGATCATCCATTTTACCACGCGATGGCGGCCATCCTTCGTAATAATTTCACCGGTTAAATGCGGGGGCAGGTTTTCGGTTTGGATCATCTTCAGGTAAACAGACTTCCTCGATGCCGTTTTTTCGGGTGGCAGAAAAACATCAAACCAGTTCTTGTTAAGCCAGTCAGTTTCCGTGCTACAGCCCATGGTTTCTGCGGCAAATGCATTTACATACCGTATGGAACCCTTTCGGTCCAGTTCTACAACCATCAGGTGCATGTCCCGCACCAGGAGGTTCCAGCGCGTATCCTGCCAGCTCAGTAATTTTTCAAGCCGGTATTTCTCGTACACCTGCACACGCAGGCGGATATTCATGATTACCAGGAGGGCCAATACGTGCAGGGTAAAAGGAAAAAAAAGTTTTGTGCCCAATAGCCGTCCAAAATAGTTATTTCCGAGTTGATTGATAACGGCCAGCAGGTACAACACGCCATAGATTGCCATGGCTGATGACAGCCAGGTTCCTTTTTTCTTTTCGCCGGATCTTAACAGCTTTATGGCCGCCATCCACCCATACGTTCCAATCAGTCCAAAGGGGATCAGGCATAGGATCAGCCAAACAGGTTTCATACTGTCCGTCCGTGTCATCACCATGATCGGGTAAGCGATAAAGAAAAGAACATTTATGCTCCAAAGCAATTTCCTGTTTTTATGTCCACTGTACTTTTCGAGAAACCATGGCAGGATGCAGAAATAGATCCAGATAAAGATCCGTTTAATGAT